>JACDBO010000166.1 GCA_013694885.1 Chloroflexia bacterium
CGCCGGCTGCGCCGCCGAGCGCTTCGCGCGCGATGCAGCTGCTGGGATTCTTCCTTCGTCAGAATGACGGTCGTGTAAGTGGGACACATGTGCTGTGACGCCCTACTCAGCACGACGGTGGTTGGCGAAGTACGACTCATCAGTCAGGTTCTTTGTCATTCCTTGATCCCCGGTTCGGCGAGGGTGGCGGGGTCGAGCAGGCGGTCCAGTTCCTCCGGTAAGAGGTCGGTGCTGGCGGCGGCGACATCCTTGACGCGGCGGCCCTCGGCGTAGGCCCGCTTGGCGATCGCGGCGCCGGCCTCGTAGCCGATGATCGGGTTGAGGGCGGTGACCATGATCGGGTTCTTCTCGACCAGCTCATCGATCCGCGCCCGGTTGACCGTGAACCCGGCCATCGCCTTGTCGGCCAGGACATTGGAGACGCTAGCCAGCAGCTCGATGCTTTCGAGCAGGTTGTGGGCGATGATCGGCAGCATCACGTTGAGCTGAAAATTGCCCATCTGGGCGCCGACTGAGATCGCCGCGTCGTTGCCGATGACCTGGGCACAGACCATCATCGTCGCCTCGGCGATCACCGGGTTGATCTTGCCCGGCATGATCGACGAACCCGGCTGGAGCGCCGGCAGGGTGATCTCCGCCAGCCCGGCCAGCGGGCCGCTGTTCATCAACCGCAGGTCGTTGGCGATCTTCATCAACCCGGCGGCGTACGCCTTGAGCTGGCCGCTCAGCTCGCAGGCGGTGTCCTGCGCCGCCTGCGCCTCGAAGTGATCGTCGGCCTCGACGAAGGGCAGCCCAGTCTGTGTCGCCAGCACCGCCGCCACCCGCGCCCCGAAGTCGGGCGGGGCGTTGAGTCCGGTGCCGACCGCCGTGCCGCCGATCGCAAGCTTGGCCAGACGCGGGAGCGTGCTCTCGACCCGCTGCCGGGCGTGGCGGACCTGCGCCGCCCAACCACCGATCTCCTGCCCGAGCCGCACCGGCGTCGCGTCCATCAGGTGCGTGCGGCCGGTCTTGATGACCTCGTGCGTCTCATCGGCGCGCCGCCGCAGCGTCGCTTCCAGATGAGATAGAGCCGGCAGCAACCGTTCGGCGACGAGTAGGTAGGCGGCGACGTGGATCGCGGTCGGGATCACGTCGTTGCTGCTCTGGGCCATGTTGACGTGGTCGTTGGGATGTGGCGTGACCGTGTCAGCGGAGCGCCGGGCGGCGAGTGTGGCGATCACCTCGTTGGCGTTCATGTTGGTCGAGGTCGCGGAGCCGGTCTGGAAGATGTCGATCGGGAACTCGGCATCCCACCGTCCTTCGGCGACCTCGACCGCCGCGGCCCCGATGGCCTTGGCCAACTCCGGGTCGAGCAACCCGAGATCGGCGTTGACGCGCGCCGCCGCCGCCTTGATCAAGCCGAGCGCACGCAGGAACGAGCGCGAGAAGCGCAGCCCACTGATCGGAAAATTCTCGACCGCGCGGGCCGTCGTTGCCCCGTAGAGCGCGCTAGCCGGCACGGTCATCTCCCCCATACTGTCGCGCACGGTCCGCGTCGCACCCTGGTCCGCCCCGGTCTTCTCGCTCATCTCTCCCCTATTCCCTCGCGCTTCGGGCTCCTCAGCCGGTCGCTGGCTGCCGGTAGTCTACGATGGCGCTCCGCTTTGCCGGTGATGCTAAGCTGCGGCACATGGAACGCAACGATCTTGTCTTTTTCGAGACACAGGGTAACTGGCGGCAGTGGCTGACGGATCACCACGCCACGACGCGCGAGCTCTGGGTGGGGTTTTACAAGAAGGGGTCCGGCATCCCGAGTATCACTTGGCCGGAATCGGTCGATGAGGCGCTCTGCTTCGGCTGGATCGACGGCGTCCGCAAGCGGATCGACGAGACGAGGTACAGGATCCGGTTCACTCCGCGCAAACCGGGGAGTACCTGGAGCAGCGTCAACGTGAAGCGCGTGGGCGAGTTGACGGAGGCTGGCTTGATGTGCCCGGCCGGGGTGACGGCGTTCGCCGCCCGCGACCTGGCGAAGTCCGGCACCTACGCCTACGAGAACGCGCCGGCGGCACTCAACGACGAGTTCGAGCGGCGGTTTCGCGCCAACGAGTCCGCATGGCGATTCTTCCAAGCCCAGGCCCCCTCCTATCAGCGGACCTGCATTTGGTGGGTCATGAGCGCCAAGCAGGAAAAGACGCGGCAAACGCGCCTGTCCACGCTCATCGACGACTCCGAACACGGCCGAATGTCAGGCACCTCCTGGCAATCGCGGCGGACGTAGCCCCACTCGTCCAGCCTGGTGGTCTTTACCCCATGCTCGTGGTGTGCTCGGGGCGGACGACGACGACCACACGCTCCTCGTCGCCTGGTTTCGAGCCCTGGTAGACCGGGATGTTGAGGTACTTGGCGGACATCGAGCTGATGAAGGCGAACTCCGGGTCGGGTCGAAACTCGACCACCGTGCCGCGGATTTCCAGGTAGCGGAACGGGTTCTTCGGGTCGACGATTGATCCCGCGAGACGCGCGTCACGGTGCAGGTTGCGGTATTTCTGGCGCGTCGTCGTCTGACTGAAGTGCAGGTGCTCGCCGTCCCAATCGAACCAAACCGGATTGCTCTGCGGCTCACCGTCGGGCCCGGTCGTGGCGACGTGCAGCAGCGCCGTCGACTGTAGAAGATCGGAGAACTCTTTGGGAATCGCCGTCTTTTTTGTGGTTACCATACGCAACGTGTCCTTTCGTGGCTAATCCGTCCCCCGCCGATCGCGGCGGGAACGGGGCGGCCACCGGCCGCCGATCAACGAGCGTGCAAGTTTGATGCCGGCCGGGTTCTCGTGGGCGGGCTGGGCTGCTGAAGGGGCTACGTCCTGGACCAGGCGATGTCGTAGGCCGGTCCGTCGCGTTGCCAGCTCCAGCCGCCCGAAGGTTGCCGCCCGCAGCGGCTCCACCGCCGCTTCGGCCGCGCGTGCCGCCTCGTCGCTCACGAACACGCCGAGGGCGACCAGGGTGTCGGGGGCGACCCGCACCACGTAGCCGCCGATGTGGCCGTTCATCCGCGATATGCCGGCCCAGAGCAGGGAGACGTCGGCGAAGAGTTGCTCCCAGGCCGAACCGCTGCGATGGTCTTCGTGGATGCTCCAGGTGGTGAAACTTCCGAACATCGGCGATCCCTTTCAATCGTGGCGCAGCGCCGGTATCAGGAGGCAACGGGCATGATCGCCGGGGCCGCGTCGACGCGCGGGAGATCGCTGGCCGCGGTCCGAATGGACACGACAGGCGTATCCTCGGTGGCCCGACCGATCCTGAGTCGATCGAGTTCGTCGACGACACGCTGGAACGCCGTGGCCGAGACCAGACCGGTCAGCCAGGTCGTCTCGCTCCAGTACGCCGCGACCAGCGCCCGGGCATGGAGCTCCAGCAGGTCCGCATTGGCGGCGCCGCGGAACGGTGTGGCTGAAGCCGGCAGCCCGCGGTCGATGAACTCCAGGGTCGGGCGACGCGGTGATTCCGTCACGGCGTCAACTGACGCGACCAGTGGGCGGTCCCATTCGGCCTCGCCAGCAGCGAGGACGATCACCGAACCGGTCGGTTGGCTGGCTGGGATGGCGGAGCGATCGGCGCGAAGCGCATATGTGTTCGTCCAGGTCACACCACGCGCGGCGAACCTGTGCTCCGCCGAATGCGGCGTGTCCCGGCTGTCGTGACCGAAGCGAAGCGCGAGCGCACCCAGTGCGACGAGGATCATGATGGCGGCGATGGCTTCCATGGGAGATTCCTCCTGGCGATGATGTGAACACCGACTGAGCGACCCAGCACCATGATGCCGCCGCGCGACGCGCGGTACATCGGCAAGATTGCCCATTTCTCCGCTGGCCGGGAAATGCGGATAGGTAATCTTGCCTATGGGGGTGCCGGTCAGACGATTCCGTGCCGCCGCGCCTGGTCCACCGCGGCGGTCCGCGTGCGGGCGCCGAGCTTGGCGAGGATCCTGGCGACATGGTGGGAGGCGGTCCGCGAGCTAATGAACAGGGCATCCGCAATCTGACGATCGGACCGCCCCTCGGCGAGGAGTCCGAGCACCTCCACTTCGCGGCTGGTCAGCCCCGCCGCCGCGCTGGCGGAGAGCGGGAGCGGGGAAGGCTGCGCGGTTCCGATCGTGATCGTCATCGCCTCCGCCACCGCCTGATCCAGCGAGAGGGCACGCCCGGCGTCGTGGGCGGCGCTGAAGATGGCGTCGCCGAGCGCGGCGCGCGCCACGTCCGCGGCGTGCTCGTAGT
>JACDBO010000297.1 GCA_013694885.1 Chloroflexia bacterium
GGGCGTCGCGCGAGCCTCCCGGGTCTCACGCTGCGCAACTGCTCGCTGAGCACAGCCCCCGCGCTCTGGCGGAGCCGTGCGGCCTACGGACTCGCCTGCACGAGCGGTAATCGCTTCGACGCCCGGCGCTCCGGCGTCTACGTCAAGACGGGGCCACGCGCGCCGCAGCGGATGCCGCGTTCGCGGGACGCGGTGAGGTTCGGAGCTTCCGAAGTCGGCTCGGTCGACCTGCGCGGGCGCCGCGTCGCGTCGATCGTCTCCGACATCTACGCCTTCGCCGTCTCCCAGGACGTCGACGGCACGGCCATCCGCTCGTTCCTCGCCGCCGCCTCAGAGGGTGAGAGCGACCAGCACGCCGTCGGGCTCGGTCTCGGAGCCGGCGACGTCCTCTGGTCGCTGACCGACGCCGAGCACGCCGGCGACCCCCTCCAAGCCGTCATCAACCGTTTGAGCGGGGACTGCCGCGAGTTCCAGGCGCTCACCAGCGCTCCCGGTGAGGAGAGGTTCCCGGCGGTCGACCTGGCGGTCGACGGGCGGGCGACCTATCTCGTCGTGCCCGGCACCGGCATCATCCGGCACGAGTTCGTGCCGGATTCGCCGTGTCCTTGACCGTGGCGCCGAGTGGGGATTCGCTGGAACCCGGAACGTTTCGAAGTGACTCGAGCCCTACCGGCGGGAACCGGACTCACATGGACCACACAAAGCTGCTCGAAGCCGCCCTGGTCGAAGCGCGGGCCGGATCGCGCGAGGGAGGCATCCCGATCGGCAGCGCCCTGTTCGACGCGTCCGGCTCTGTCCTCGGCACCGGACACAACCAACGGGTGCAACGGAACGACGCGTCGGCGCATGCGGAAGTCGAGGCGTTCCGCAACGCGGGCCGCCGGCGCTCCTACCACGACACGATCATCGCGACGACTCTGGCTCCGTGCTGGTTCTGCAGCGGAATGATCCGCCAGTTCGGGATCGGAACCGTCGTCGTCGGAGAGTCGCGCACCTTCAGCGGAGGCATCGACTGGCTGCGCGAGTGCGGTGTGCAGGTGATCGACTGCGCGTCCGGCGAGTGCGAGGAGCTGCTGCAGTCGTTCATCGCCGAGCACCCCGATGTGTGGGGCGAGGACATCGGCGCCTGAGGCCCCGCCGAGGGCCCGCCTTAGCGGCACACGATCCGCTGCGACTGCGGCATGATCACCCTTGCCCCTCAGATCCCGGTCGACTTAGGATCGGGCTCATGCCGACTCACGTGCTCCGCCCCGACGAAGGCCGTGTCCTGGACCTCGCCGGTGTCGGGGTGCGATCCATGGTCGACGCTGCCCGCACCGGCGGATCGTTCTCGCTCGTCGAGCATCCCATCGCGCCACGCACGCTGGGCTCGCCGATCCACACGCACACCCGCGAGGACGAGTACAGCTACATCCTCGAAGGCCGCGTCGGCCTGCTGATCGGCGACGACGAGTTCGAGGCGACGCCGGGCGAGCTGGTCTTCAAGCCGCGCGGCGTGCCGCACGCCTTCTGGAACGCGACCGATCAGCCGGCGCGCCTCCTCGAGATCATCTCCCCCGCCGGCTTCGAGCACTACTTCGCCGAAGCCGAGCCGCTGTTTCGCCCCGGCGCACCCGACATGGAGGCGTTCGCCGCGTTGAGCGAGCGCTACGCCCTCCAGATGGACTTCGGCTCGGTCCCCAAGCTGGCGGCGCGGCACAAGCTCGACATGCCGCCCAGGAGACCTGGCGAAGTGACGTGACGCGGCCCGGACGGCCCGCTGCTTCGCGCCGAGCGGTCCAAACCGATGCTTGACGCGAAATTCGCGACGTGCGAACGTCGCCTACGGAACACACGCGACAGCGAGGAGCCGCGGTGCAGGTCTTTGACGAAGCGCTCGCAACGGTCGACCAGGCGCGGGCGTACCAGATCGACGACGTGCTGCTGCTCCGCGCCGCCGGCTCGAAGCCGACCGCGTGCCACGTCGTGACGCTCGAACGCGGCCTCCTCGATGTCGAGCCGCCGGCCTTCACCGCGCGACTGTCCACCGACCCCCGCGTCCGCTGCACGGCCGCGGTGGCGCCGTTCGAGGTCCACCAGGCGTATCGCGTCGGCGTGCTGCGCCCTCACGTGCTGCTCCACCACGAAGGCGGGGAG
>JACDBO010000335.1 GCA_013694885.1 Chloroflexia bacterium
AACCTGAACTCGACCTATCCCGCAACCGACTCCAATGCGGACCTCGAAGCCGCCCAACGCGGCGACGGCTTCAACAACCGCTGGTTCCTCGATCCGATCTACAAGGGCGAGTATCCGGCAGACATGGTGGACTTGTTCGGCGACGCCGTCCCGGATATCCAGGCGGATGACTTCGCGACCATCGCCCGCCCGACCGACTTCCTGGGCGTGAACTACTACATGCCGTCCTACGTGACGGACGCATCTGACAATCCACTGCGTATCGACAGCATCGAGCGCGAGGGCGAGCGGACGGCGATGGGCTGGTTGGTGGAGCCGCAAGGTCTGCGCGATTTGCTGGTTCGATTGGGCGACGAGTACGCGCCGCCGGCGCTCTACGTCACCGAGAACGGTGCCGCGTATGATGATCCACGCCCCATCGACGGTCGTGTATCTGATCCTCAGCGTCGCGCCTACATCCACGACCACTTGTTGGCCGCTCACGAGGCCATCGAGGCCGGCTCGCCGCTGCGCGGCTATTTCTGCTGGTCGGTGATGGATAACTTTGAGTGGGCCGAGGGCTACACCAAACGGTTCGGCATCACCCACGTCGACTACACGACCCAGGAGAGAACCATCAAGGAGAGCGGCCGCTGGTACCGAGACGTCACCGATGCGAACGCGGTCGTCGAGGTTGCTGGGTAGGCACGCCACACACCTCACATGGTGGCGCATCCAAGCATGCGCAACGTACCGTCCGCTTTCGGGTCCGCGACGGTTGACGGGGATCGGAGCGGTCGCTACATTCAACTCAGGATTCGGAATGCATCGAGGTTGTCGGGCTCGGTCGGTCACGCGATCACCTGGCCGGCGGAATAGGCACGTCGGCAGGCGCGCGCCCGGAGCAATGTATGGACGGACTACTCCTGATCGCTCGCTTGCTCCTCGCGAGCGTCTTTGCGGTTGCTGGTGTCGCGAAACTGGCGGACTTGGCCGGATCACGGCGGGCAATGCTGGGATTCGGCGTGCCGGAGCGTCTGGCTGCGCCCCTTGGCACAGCGCTGCCGCTGGCCGAGCTCGCCGTGGCGGTCGCGCTGATCCCGACCGCTACGGCACGGTGGGGAGCTCTAGGGGCGGTAGCGCTCCTGTTGATCTTCGTCGGTGGCATCGGCACGAGTCTCGCGCGCGGACGTGCGCCGGACTGCCACTGCTTTGGTCAGCTTCACTCCGCACCGGCCGGCTGGTCGACCCTTGTCCGCAATGGCGTTCTTGCGGTCGTCGCCCTCTTCGTCATGCTCCGAGGTTGGAATGACGCTGGTCCGAGCGTCGTCGGCTGGCTGGGTGATCTTTCGGCGAATGAGACGCTCGGTGTGATGGCCGCGGTCGTCGTGCTTGGGCTCCTGGTCGGCGAGGGGTGGCTCTTGCTGAACTTGCTACAGCAAAACGGCAGGCTCTTGATTCGGATCGAAGCGTTAGAGGGGCAATCCGCAGACATCCGTCCATCTCCCGTAAATGGGAGCACCCTGGCGGCCGCTGGGTTGCCGGTCGGCACAACCGCACCAGCGTTCGGCCTGCCTGGCGTCGATGTGGAGCTGTTGACGCTCGACGACCTCCGGGCCGAAGGTAAGCCGGTCCTACTCGTCTTCACCGATCCAAATTGCGGACCATGCAACGCCCTCTTGCCGGAGATCGGCGGGTGGCGGCGCGATCATGCGGCGCGCCTGAAGGTTGCCCTCATCAGCCGCGGCTCCTCCCAGGCGAACAGAGCCAAGAGCGTCGAACACGGCGTTGCTCCCGTTCTTCTTCAGCAAGACCGGGAGGTCGCCAAAAGCTTCCTGGCGGTTGGGACGCCCAGCGCGGTGGTGGTGCGGCAAGACGGGACGATAGGCAGCCCGCTGGCTGGTGGATCCGAGGCCATTCGCCAACTCGTCGCGCGCACGGTGGCCGCGCCGGAACCAATCCGCGTCGCTGTGCCGCAACGTCAGGCCGCGGTGCCGATCGGTCAGGCGGCCCCCGCCTGGACCCGGTTTGGGTTAAACGGCGAAACGGTCGATCTTGCGGACTATCGAGGTAACGCGACGCTCGTTCTCTTTTGGAACCCAGGTTGCGGCTTCTGCAGCCGGATGCTCCCCGACCTCAAAGCGTGGGACGCCGATCCGCCTCCCAATGCGCCTGGGCTGCTCGTCGTCTCCACTGGAACCGTCGAAGCGAACAGGGCTATGGGACTCACGTCGCCCGTGGTGCTGGACGAAGGGTTCGCGATTGGCCGCTCGTTCGGCGCCGCCGGGACACCGTCGGCGGTATTGGTCGACACCGAGGGCAAGGTCGCCAGTTCGGTCGCAGTCGGTGCCGATGCGGTGCTGGCACTGGCCGGGGTTCAGCGTGGCCAGGCGGCGCCGGCGACGTAGGCCAACGCACGATCATGTGGAGCGCCCGTACCGGTCGACCGCTGAGCCGGTTGAGCGCATCGGCACTACTCGATACACTCACCACATTAGCTCGTCGCTGAGCAGTCGCGAGGGCGATCGCTGGCGGCTGGAAAAGGCGTGCGCTAAGTGGAACGGGAACAAGTAGTCGATCTGCGCTCCGATACGGTGACACGGCCGACCCCGGCGATGCGTCGAGCCATGGCCGACGCTGTGGTCGGCGACGATCAGTACGGTGAGGACGAAACGGTCCATCGGCTCGAAGCCAGGGCCGCAACGTTGCTCGGCAAGGAGGCGGCCGTCTACGTCCCGAGTGGGACGATGGGAAACCTCTCCGCGTTGCTTGCCCATTGTGGCCGTGGGGACGAGGCGATTCTGGGAGACGAGTCTCATATCTTTTGGTTCGAGAGCGGAGGTCCAGCGACGCTCGGCGGAATTCCGTTCAACCTGCTGCGGACCGATCGCTGGGGCCGGCTCGACCTCGACGCGGTGGCCTCGGCGATCCGTCCCGAGCGTGCGGGCTACCCGCGCACCGGTGTCGTCTGCATCGAGAATACGCATAACCGGTGCAGTGGCGTAGCCCTGCCGCTGCACTACCTCCGCGAACTTCGTGGGCTGGCCATCGAGCGCGGCGTTCCGATCCACATGGACGGTGCCCGCATCTTCAACGCCGCGGCCGCGCTTGGGGTCGCCGTGAGCGACATCGCGGATGAGGCGGATTCCATTCAGTTCTGCTTGAGTAAAGGACTCGGTGCACCCGTTGGGTCGCTTGTCGTTGGTTCGACTGACTTCATTGCCAATGCCAGACGGCAGCGGAAACTCCTCGGTGGAGCGATGCGCCAGGCCGGCGTGATCGCCGCGGCGGGTCTTGTGGCTCTCGACACCATGATCGACCGCCTGCACGACGACCACCGCCGCGCGCGGCATTTGGCCGAAGCGCTCGCCGCGACAGCGGGCGTCGCGGTCGATCTGGAGACGGTGCAGTCCAACATCGTGCTCTTCCGACCGCCGGCGGGCCAAGACCCCATCGAGGTGGTTGATCGCTTGTTGGCGCGTGGACTTCGCGTTTCCAACTACGGCGCGCGTGGGTTGCGGGTAGTGACACACTACGAGATCGACGACGGCGCCGTCGAGCGGGCGATTGCGATACTGCAGGAGGTATTGGTGGGGCAGCGTGAGCGCGTCGTTGCCTGATACCGCCCTTTCTCCACCGCCTTTTGTGTCGTCACTCACTGGCGCACGGATCGTGCTTGCGGTTTCTGGCGGCATCGCTGCCTACAAGGCCGCGGATCTGACCAGCAAACTCGTCCAGATGGGTGCGGTCGTCGAGGTGGTGCTCACGAAGAGTGCCCGCCATTTCATCCAACCGCTGACATTTCAAGCGTTGACCAAGCGCCCTGTCCATACCGATGTATTCGAGGGTTGGACGGTCGATTCGTTCGGCCATGTGACACTCGCTCGGGAGGCTGGCGTCCTCCTCGTCGCACCGGCGACGGCGAACACGATCGCTCGTCTGGCCACCGGCCTGGCTGATGATATGCTCGGCGCCGTTGCGCTGGCCACGGAGGCGCCGCTCGTGCTCGCCCCGGCGATGGAGCATCACATGTGGCAGCATCCCGCGACCCGCGCCAACCTGAGCACGCTGATGGAACGTGGCGCCACCGTGGTTCCGCCGGAACAGGGCCGGCTTGCGTCCGGGTACGAAGGCGACGGCCGCTTGGCGACGACGCCGGCAATCTTGGCAACGTTGCGCGCGGTGCTGGGTCGGCTCGGGCCGCTCGCTGGGCGACGCGTCGTCGTCACCGCGGGGGGCACGCGAGAACCGCTTGACCCAGTGCGCTACATCGGCAACCGTTCGACCGGCAAGATGGGCGTCGCGCTCGCTGAAGCCGCGCGTGACGCGGGCGCGTCAGTGACCCTGATCGCCGGTCCGACGGTTCCCGATCTCCCAGCCGGACTCGATATCCTGTTGATCGATACGGCGCGGGAACTGATGGCGGCTGTCGAAGGCGCAACCGCCGACGCGGACGCGTTGATTATGGCGGCGGCTGTGGCGGACTTTCGCGCGCGCGAGGTATCGGAGAGCAAAATCAAGAAGGGTCAGGGCGAGTCGAGGGTCACGCTTGAACTGGAACGAAACCCGGATATCCTGGCCGGCATCGATCGTCCGGGTCTCCTCAAGGTTGGATTCGCGGCCGAGACGGAGTCGCTGATCGAAAATGCCCGCCAGAAGTTGCTCGCAAAAGATCTGTCGTTGATCGTCGCCAACGATGCCGTGGCCACGATCGGGAGCGAGGAGAGCACCGCCACCCTGATCCGGCGCGGCACGGAACCGGAAACGCTGCCCAGAATGGCGAAAGAGGAGCTAGCCGCGCGCATTATCCACGAAGTTGCCGGCATGATTGCGGCGAAGAATGGTGCCCGCCATGCTTGAGCGCGCGCCGCGCGGAGGCAACATGCAGGCGTTTCGCTCGCACTTGGCCACGGAGCTCATGCTCAATGCCTTCGCGCTCATAGCGGTCATCATCTTGTTTCGGCTCGTGCTCGTGCTCCTCAATGTCAGTAACCGCGTCTGGATTGGCTCGGTCGTCTATGCGTTGACTGACCCCGTCGTCGATGCTTTGAGTTTGATCCCTGGTGCCGAGCGCACGTTGCTCGGCGGACTCACCCTGGCGGATCTCACCTTGGCGTCAGTCCTGATCCTATTCCCGCTGGGAATCGTGGCGACGGCCGGGCTGACTCGCCGGTGAGTGTCTTCGAGTGGCCATGGGCGCGAATGGAGGCGTGAGACTTGCTTGCCCGAAAGAATAATTCGACTGGCTTACCGATCTGGTGAGCGTGAGCAAGTGGAGAGGGCAGCGATGGCGAAGAATCTATCTCGAGGCATTCTGGGACTGGTGCTGACCGCAGCCGCGACGTGGCTGACGAACTATCTCGTCGACCGCTACTTTGGCCCCGATGAGGAAAACTAGGACCAGTCTTGGTCCCGTTCGATACATCGTGCGGAGACCTTCCGAGACAGCGGTGCCCTGATGACCGCAAGAGTCGACGGAGTCGATTTCGCCGAAAACGTAGAAACGATCACCTGGAAGCGAGGCGATCGCATCCTGGCAGTCGCGAACCCCGCGACGCGAGGGAACGTGGCGCGCATCGAGCGGGCACTCATCGCCGCAATGCCAGCGGGAGTGACCCTTGACCTGCGACTGACAAGAGGTCCCGGCGATGGTCGTCTCCTCGCCCATGACGGGGCTCCAGGTGCTCGTCTTGTTGTCGCCGTCGGTGGCGATGGAACGGTCTCCGACGTGGCGTCGGCGGCCATCGAACACGGCATACCGCTCGGGGTTATCCCTGCGGGGTCGACCAACATCATTGCCCGAGAGATCGGCATACCTCGCGATCCGACCGAAGCGGCGGGACTGCTCTTCGGACGTCACCGCCTCCATCGACTGGATGCGGGTGTCTGCGGAGAACGTGCCTTTCTGCATATGGCGGGGGCCGGTTTTGACAGTCGGCTCTTCGATCTGACCGACAGCAGGTGGAAACAGCGGGTCGGCTGGCCCGCCTACCTCCCCGCCGCGGCACGAGCGCTACGGCTTCCCGCCGCACAGTTTCGACTCCACATAGATGACGAACTCCTTGAGATGACTTCTCCATTGGTACTTGTCGCGAATGGGATGTCGATCATTCACCCCAGGCTGCGCGTGCATCGCGCATTTCGCCCCGACGATGGCTGGATCGATGTCATGATCGTGACAGCGACGAGTCCGTACGCGATCTCGCGAACGCTAGGGAGGCTGGCAATCGCTCAGCTCCACCGGTCCCCATACGTGGTGCATCGTCGGGCGAAGCGCTGCCAAATCGAATCTGATCCGATACTTCCGATTCAGCTCGACGGCGATGTCGTCACCAGCACCCCGGCGACCTTCACCATCCGCCCCCAAGCAGTTACGTTCGTGGCTCCGGTGTTGAGATAGCGGAGGAAGCCATCAAGAGATGCGGCTAATTGGTCCATCCGGCAAATGGGTTGTAGAATAGCGCCTCTCGCAGGAGGTGCCCCGTGCCGACGTTGCTGACCCTCCGCCCGCTGTTCGACGATGAAACGCGGACGATCGATCGTCTGGCCCACTCTCGGACGGAGTCCGCGCGGACCGTCGAACGGGCGCAGATGGTCTGGCAGGCGCACCAGGGTGCGCGCGTGCCCGCCATCGCGCGGGCGCGCGGGCTGTGCGAAGCGACGGTGCGGCTCTGGCTGACGCGCTTCAACCTGCACGGGGTGGCGGGACTCGCCGATGCCCCGCGTGCCGGGCGGCCACCGACGTACTCGCCGGAGGAAGTCGGGGAGGTCATCGCCGCGAGCCTGACCAACCCCGCCGACCTGCGGCTCCCCTTCGGCAGTTGGACGCTGGATCGGCTGGCGGTCTACCTCCACGAGAGCAAGGGGCTGGCGATCAGCCGCAGCCGGATCGGGGAG
>JACDBO010000374.1 GCA_013694885.1 Chloroflexia bacterium
CGGGGATGACGATGAAACGGGCATTGAGGGCGTCGAGCAACGGGGAGGAGAAGCCGCCCTGCAAGACGTTGGACTCGTGGTACTCCTGGTCGCGGCCGTTCATGGCGGCGACGTACTCGGTGTAGCGGGCCGACTGGACCGGGTTTGAGCCCTGCAGGTCATGCAGCCCATCGAGGCAGAGCGCCTGGTTGACGACGAGCAACCGCTGGACATCCCGTCGCTCAAGGTCGTGCCAATACCCTTGCCATCGACCGTCACGCACGCCGACGTAGGCGAAGTCGTTGCCGAAGTAGCGCCAGGGACCGTCGGCTTGCTGGTCCTGGAGGAACTCGGCGGCACCGCTGGGACCGCCGAAGCAGCTCAGTTCCCGCACGGTGCGCGGTGTCTGCGGGATCGACGCGCGGCCATCGTCTATCGCGCTGAGGATCTGGCTGCCGGCAGGGTCCCAGAAGACGAGGATGACCAGCAGCAGCGGGATGAGCGCGCTTCGCATCACCCGCGGCAGAGGCCGATCCCGGGGTTGACCTCGCGTCACGATCGTCGCCGCGCCCAGCAGCAGGGCCACGCCGAATACGCCAACGATCGTGATCTGTCCAACCTCGCGCTCGTCGACCGCCAGGAAATAGGCAATGCTGATGAACAACAGCGCCGGCAGCAGCGCCGCGCTGAGGGGCAGCGATGTTGGCCTGCGCCAACGGGCGATGGCATCGACGGTGGCGCCGGCCATCAGGGCCGGGCCGATGAAGAACATCACGAGCGACCGGCTGGAGACGTGCTGGTGGAGCACCTCGAAGCGCGGCAGGACCGCGTAGAGTGCGTGGTGGAGCGGCGTCGGTTCGAACGGCAGGAAGAAGACGGCGAGCGTGAACACGGCAAAGAAGATCATCAGCGCGCGGCGGCGCGCCACTGGTGGTGCTACCAGCGGCGCCGCTACCGCCAGCGCGAACACCGCGCCCGCCAGATACCACTGGTACCGCTCGTCGTCCACGGTCAGGACCCGGTCCAGCGCGTGCATCAGGTGCCAGCCGCTCGTCTCGCCGGACTCGGCGGCGTTGCCTTGGTAGGCCCCGCCGGCCAGGTTGGAGCGGCCGACCGCATCGATGCGGGGCAGCACGCCAGCGGCGGCCAGGCCGAAGCCGAAGAGCAGGACGGCCGCGCCATGTACCAGCAGCGCGGTCAGTCTTGCGCGCAGGCTGAGGCTCGTTGTGGGCGGCGCGACCAGCGTGCGGAATGCCAGGTAGGCGGCGATGGTGAGCAGCCCGTAGTACGCGCCCTGCCCCAGCCAACCGGCAAGCATCTGACTGATCGCCAGTCCGGTGACGGACCACCAGCCGGCACGGCGAAGCCATGTCGGGCACCGTAGCGCCAGTTCGATACCGAGCAAGCTCAGTGGCAGCCACGAGGCGACCTGGGTGCGCACGCCGCAGCACTCGGCTCCCTCGACGAACGGCGAGAACTGGTAGGCGACGCCGGTGACGAGCGCGGCAAACACGGTGAAGCCGAGTACGCGGCCGAGCGCAAAGGCGGTGATCCCGGCAAAGACGAGGTGGAAGGCCGCAAAGAGGGTAAAGGCGCTCATCGGAGGAAAAAGGGAATAGATGACCATCGCCGGCAGGTACATCCAGCCCGACTCCGGGTCTCCCGCGAACGGGGCGCCGCTGAGGGTGTGCGGGTTCCAGCCGGGGATGTCGCCGGCGGCGAGGCGATCGCCCAGATAGGCGTACATGGGTATGAAGAAGCCGTAGCTGTCTCCGTGGAGGATGCCGCCGTTCGAGCGCGGACCGGCCCAGAGCGCCAGGGCCGGGAGCAGCACGAGGGTGAGGACAGCCAGCATCACTGGCCAACGCGCGCCTCGGCCCGTCGCGTTTAGCGGGGCGAGTGGGGCGGCACGCGTGCGCGATTGGGTGGACGAGGTCTCGGAGCACCGCTCCGAGACGTCTGGCCGGGTGTCGTCGCGGTCGGTCTCGTTGGACTGCGTAGGGAGGTCATCGCGGATCATGCGGGGGAGGATACCGTATCGCCCCTGTACGGCGTTGGGGAAATGCCACTATCCTAGCGGCGGCCGGCCGCGATGCGAAAGGACCGGGACCGGGCCGCCCTGGTTCCGGCCGCGGCAGCCCTATCAGCCTGACCAGCCGTACCTGTTACCTGGAGTCGCCGTTGGCGAACGTCGCGCCACATCGCGATTTGCGCTTTGGTCGCGCTGATGTCGCCGCTGTGGCGCTCGTCGTCGCGCTCACGGCCGTCGTGGCCCTGAGCCGGGCGTTGCATGACAACTGGCTCGGCCGGCACGACGTACTCGCCTTCTTTTTGCCCTGGTACGCCGCGCTCGGCGACCGGCTGGCGGCGGGCGACATCCCTGGCTGGAATCCGCACGTCTTCGGCGGTGCGCCGTTCGCGGGGGACCCGGAATCCGGCTGGATGTACCTGCCGGCGATGCTGACCTTCCCGTTCTTCCATCCGGCGACCGCCTTCAAGCTGATGGTGTTCCTCCAGCTCCTCGTCGCGAGCCTTGGGACCTACGCCTATGGGCGGGTGATGGGATTCGGGGTTGTTGCCGCGTTGCTGGCCGCCAACCTCTTCGCGTTCGGCGGCTTCCTCTATCAGACGACCTACTGCTGCACGGTGCGGGCGCAGGTCTCGCTGTGGATCCCGCTCTGCCTGCTCGCGGTCGAGCTGGCGCTGATCGCCGGCACGGATCGGGGGCGGCTGGCGGCGTGGTTCCTCGGCGGTTTGGCGATCAGTCAGATGTTCGCTGGGTGGATGGGGCAGGGGGTGATGGACGCCCTGCTGCTCGTGGCGGCGTACGTCGGCTACCGGACGCTGCTGTCGCCGCCGCGTCCCGGCTGGGCGTGGCGGCGGGACGTCGCCTGCCTCGACACCGGGCTGGCGATCCTGGCGCTGGGGGTCGCGCTCGGCGCAGCGGGTATCTTCGTGTGGCTGTCGGTCAACCGGCAGTCGACCATTCCCGGCGGCGACTACGACGCGCTCGGTCAACCGTCGGAGTTCCCGCCGTACACGATGGTCGAGATCGTCTGGAACATCTTCGGTAGCGGCTTCGCCGTCCGCGCCCTCTCCTGGGGTGGCGCGGCCCTGGTGCTGGCGATGCTGGCGCCGGTGCTCGTGCGGACCCGGTTCGCGGCGCCGTTTTTCCTTGCCCTGACGGTCGTGGTCTGGACGCTGACACTCGACTGGACGCCGCTGCACTGGCTCTTCTATCTGATACCCGGTTTCGCCTCGCTGCACGAGCACAACTCGCCGCAGGTGACGGCAGTGGCCGGCCTCGGCCCGGCGATGCTCGCCGCGGCGACGATCGAGTGCCTGCCGCGCTGGCGTGGCCGCTGGCCGCTGGCGGTGTCGGCGTTGCTGCCACTGGTCGTCATCGCCGTCGCGGCCGACTGGCTCGGTGGGAAGGGAATTGTCACCAACTGGCCGATGCCGGTCGCGGCGGTGCTCGTTGCCACGCTCGTCGCCGTCGTCCTCGTCGTGCCCCGGCAGGTCGGGCACGACACGGCGCTCGGCCAGTTGGTGCGGGCGGCGCCGGTGCTGGTGCTCGCCGTGGCCTTTCTGCAACCGACCGGTCAGGAGCTGGTCGAGGCCACGACCGGCAGCGCGCTCGACCCAGCTTGGGAGCGCCAGTGGGACAACGATCCGACCATCGAGCGGGCGGTGGCCGCCATGCTCGACCGCGAGGATGCGGGCGGCGGGGGCGCCTTCCTGCGCCTGCAGCAAGCGGCGCACGGCCCGTTCCGCATTGCTGGGTACAGTGGTATCGGCCACGAGCCCGCGCCGGTGGCCTCCTACCCGGAGCGGCGGTGGGAACCGGGGGTGCTGGCGATCCTGGTCAACGGCCGGACGATGCGGCTCGGACTCTATGATATGCAGGGCTACAACCCGCTCCAGCTCCGCATCTACACCGATTACCTCGCCGCGTTAAACGGCCGGGCGCAGAACTACCACCACGCCAATCTGCTGCCGGGCGGTTTTCACTCACCGCTGCTCGACCTGCTCAATGTGCGCTACCTGCTGGTCGATGCCCGCATCCCGGCCGACCGCGCGGACGTGGCCGCGCTGCGCGATGGCCGGCAGGAGGTCTTCCGCAACGACGAGGTCGTTATCTACGAGAATTG
>JACDBO010000386.1 GCA_013694885.1 Chloroflexia bacterium
GTTTGTACCCCGTCCCGATTCGGGGTCGATTCGACCTATCGTTTAGCGCTGGCCAGCAGGTTCGGATCGTGAATGTTGAGGGGTCCGCCGCCGCGGCAGAACGTTATGCGATCCAGCTCGTTGCTTATTTCTATGAGTTCGCCACGCCGAATGGTCGAGAGGTGATGAGCTTTCACTGGACGCCGGAAGCTCCTGATCCAACTGCGATCCGATTCCCTCATGTCCATATCGGCCCGGCTCTCCTGGGCGGGCAAACGGTGCTGCGTCCGGGCGACTTGCACCGTGCCCACATCCCCACAGGCCGTATCTCCCTACCGGCGGTGATCCGGCTCGCGATCAGCGAGTTCCGCGTGTTCCCGCTGCTGGACGATTGGGAGTTCCGCCTCAGCGCGACTGAAGCGCTGCTCTCCGCCGAAGCGCATGGCTAACGCGGACTCGACCGGCACGTATGGCAACCCGACCGTGGTGCGTACGCTCGGCATCGACCTGGCGTCGCAGCCCAGGCAGACCGCGGCCTGCCAAATCGCGTGGGACGCCGAAACGGCGGTCGTCGAACGGATCGAAGTTGGCCTGGATGACAATGCCCTTTGCGAGCGTGTCGCGCGGGCCGATCTCAGTGGCATTGACGCGCCGTTCGGCTGGCCGGAACCGTTCGTTACCTGGCTCATCCAGTCCCACGGTGGCGAACTCTCCGCTGAGGCCGGTGCGGCGGCGCCCACCTGGGATGCCGACTATGTCCGCCGCCTCCGCTTCCGCGTGACTGACTTCGAGGTGCACGAGTGGACGGGAAGCTGGCCGCTGAGTGTCTCGACGGACCTGATCAGCGTGGTCGCCATGTGCTGCACGGGACTGCTCCAACGTCTCGGTGTGCACGACAAGCTGGGCGGCGACGGGGTGGTGGAGGTCTACCCCGCGCTGGCGCTGCGCCTCTGGGGAATCCCGGCGCGCGGCTACAAGGGACCCGGCAACGCCGCGCTCCGGGAACGCGTGCTGCGCGAGGGGGTGCTGGCCCGCTGCCCCTGGCTGGCGATGACCGCGGGGCAACTGGGCCAATGCATCCGCTCGGACCATGCGCTGGACTCACTGGTCTCGTCGCTCATCGTCCGCTGCGTCGCGGTCGGCCAGGTCGAACCGATTGAGGCGACGCAGCTGGCGATCACCCGTCAGGAGGGCTGGATCGTGCTCCCGCGCCGGGATGCACTGGACCACCTGCTGTCGCCCACCACCAGAGCGGCGCCGTCACCGATCGTCCGTGGATGCGCGAAAGCAGCCGGCGAGGTGGTCGTCGATGAGGCCGGCGCTCTGCATGAAGGCGTAGCAGATCGTGGGGCCGACGAAGGTGAAGGCGCGCCGTTTCAGTTCGCGGGAGAGGGCGGCGGCCTCCGGCGTGAAGGCGGGAACCTCCGCCGGTGATTGCGGGCGCCGGATTTGGGGAAGGTCATCCACGAATGACCAGACGAGGGCGGCGAGCGAACCGCCCTGCTCGTGGAGCCGGAGGCAGGCGCGGGCGTTGGCGATGGCCGCCGCGACTTTCGCCCGGTTGCGAATGATGCCGGGGTCGGCGAGCAGCCGCGCGACATCGGCCTCGCCGAACTGGGCGACGATCGCCGGGTCCCAGCCGGCGAAGGCGCGGGCGAAGGCGGCGCGCTTGTGCAGTACGGTCCGCCACGAGAGTCCGGCCTGGAACCCCTCCAGCATCAGTCGCTCGAAGAGGAGGCGGTCGTCGCGGCACGGCACCCCCCACTCCTCGTCGTGGTAGGCGACCATCAGCGGGTCGCTCCCCACCCACGCGCAGCGCGGCCGTTGGTTGGTGATGTTTGGCGTAGCGGTGAGGCCGGTCATCGCACCAGCTCGTCACTGTGCTGTGATCGCACGGCTGATTGGTTGCTTACGCTGAGGCAGTCGTCCCAATGCTTATCGCTGCACACCACGACGGCACCATCCCTGCCCCCGTAGCTTTGTGATGGCTCTACTGACACTTCTATCCCTCAGTCTCAATGGGAAAATATTTTCCCATTGAGACTCGTAATCCACCGTAGAGCTGAGCCGTGACCAACTTCGCAATAGTCTCATCTTGGATGTTGAGCCAAGCATGGACCAACTCTTCAAGAATGCAAACCGCAGCCACGTCCACAGGTCCTAGATCCATCATTGCAAGTCGATGAGCGTCAAAGTAGATGATGTCACGACTAGTGGGTCGCCACACTAATTAGTCTGGGTCCGGATGGGGATAGAGCCGATGGAGTTTCGTGCGCGCCGCCGCGGTCGAGAACTGCCAGGTCACCGTGGCACGCGCCGCGTTGCGCTGCTCCTGC
>JACDBO010000397.1 GCA_013694885.1 Chloroflexia bacterium
AGCGGGAGGAGGTCGCTACGCCGGCGGGTTGGGAGCGCTTCGTGGCGCTGACCGCCGAACTGGCGGCGGCGTGCGGTGCGGCCGGCATCACCCTGGGGCTGGAGAACGTCTCCTGGTGCGCCCTCTCCTCGGTCCGCGATGTCGTCGCGTTCGCCACGCGCCTGACCGAGATCGGCACCCCGACGCAGATCGGCTTCGTCTTCGACCCGTTCCAGGCCGTCGAGGCCGGGGCCAACCTGTTCATGATCCTCGCGGCAATGGGCAACCGCGTGGTCGATGTCCACATCAGCGACTACCGTGAGCGCGACCCAGGCGCGCGCCACTTGCCGCCGGGGGATGGCGACCTGCCGTGGTCGGCGCTGCTGCGCGCCGTCGCGGGGAGCGGCTACGCCGGCCCGCTGATGATCGAGGGCGCGCTCGGCGACGACGAGACGATCATCGGCCGCGTCCGCGGGCACCTCAACCCGCTGATCCGCTCCGTCTTTTCCTTCGCGCCGGACGGTGCCCAGGGTCTTGTCACCGGTGAGCGCACGCACGCGGCCACGTCGACCTCGACCGCGCCGCCGGCGGGGGTTCGCGCGGGCATCGACCTCTTCAACGAAGGTCGCTTCTACGAGGCACACGAAGCGATCGAGCACGAGTGGCACGCCGAGCGCGGGCCGATCCGCCGCCTCTACCAAGGCATCCTCCAGATCGGTGTCGGCTTCCACCACGCGCTCAACGGCAACCACCGGGGAGCCGTGCTGCTGCTCACCGACGGCATCGACAAAACCGCCGCCTTCACCCCCCATTGCCTCGGTCTGGAGACCGGGGTGCTCGTCGCCCAGGCTCGCGCCTGCCTCGCCCGCCTCACCGCGCTGGGGCCGGACCGCCTCGCCGAATTCGATACCGGCTCGATCCCGAGGATCGAGGGCCGGGCGGGCGAATAGACGGCATCGGCACCGCCCAGCGACGAGTTCCCGGCCCCACATCGCGGGCTATACTGGTCGGGCCCTGCGTTAGTGGCTACACGAGTGCCGTCGTCCTGAGATGGCTTAAGCTCCGGGTGCGTCCCATGTCGTTGCCGCGTGTCGGTATCCGTCGCAGATCGGTGGTGCGGACTCCGGTGGCCGCTCGCCAGCCTGGCTACCGGCTCGGCGGCGAGGTCATCGCCTGGACGCGGGATGCCGCGCGGTCGCGCTTCTTCGTCCCGGCGCTGCTCCTGATCGCGGCGTTCTCTCTCTACGTGCCACGGGTGACCGAACCGAATAAGTATCTCTTCGACGAGATCCTGTTCGCCTACACCGTCGGGGAGTATGTCGACGGCAATCCTGACGCGTACCGCTGGGATCACCCCTGCTCGGTCACCAAGAGCACGAAGCGCTGCGCTGAACTCTATCCCGAGTCCGAACGCGGCAACCGCACCGGAAAGTACCAATGGGCGCACCCCCCGCTGGGGAAGCTGGTCATGGCGATCGGCATCATCAGCTTCGGCAATGACCCGTTTGGCTGGCGGATCATGAGTACGGTTGCGGGTGCGCTGGGCGTCGTCATTGCCTACCTGCTCGGACTCGTGCTCACCGGACGGCGAAGCGTTGGCGTGCTCACGGCCGGACTGTTGCTGCTGGACGGACTCTATTTCCTCTATTCGCGCATGGGGCTGGTGGATATCTTTCTCACGCTGTTCACGATGGCCACGCTGCTGGCCTTTGCCTGGTATCTGAAGACGCCGCCGGAGCGGGCACGGACCCCGCTCCTGGTGCTCGGCGTGGTCCTGGGGTTGAGTACGGCGACGAAGTGGAGCGCTGCCTACGGCGCGTTCTTCATCGGTCTCATCGTGCTCTGGCGCATGCTGCGGCTCTGGCGGGCCGGCCGGCGCGCCAAGGCCCCGGCCGAGGTGCGGAGCGGGTTGCGCCAGCATCTGATCTGGGCGCCGGTCGCGCTCGTGGCGATCCCGCTTGTGGAATATCTGCTGGCGTACCTCCCCTTCTTCCTCTCGGGGGGGAATACTTGGAGCGACTTCGTCGAGTTACAGAAGTCGATCCTGCACCTCCAGACGAACCTCGACGATGACCCGCGTACCGCCTCCCGCTGGTGGACGTGGCCACTCGACCTCCGGTCGGTCTGGTTCGGCACGCGCAACTACCGCGACGACCGCATCGGTATCACCTACGCGCTCGGGAACCCGCTGCTCTACTGGGCACTCGTGCCGGCGGTGGTCTGGACCGCGATTCGGTGGTGGAAGACCCGGCAGGATCTGGCCCTGACCGTGCTGCTGGTCGGCTTCTTCGGTCAGTGGCTGCCGTGGGCACTCGTCGGGCGCAGCTCCTACCTCTACCACTTCCTGCCGGCGGTGCCGTTCGGTTGCTTGGCGGTGGCGGCGACGGTGGTCCACCTCTACGAGACCCATCCAGACTGGCGGCGAACGTTGGCAATCGAGTACGTGGTGCTGGTGGCGTTGGCGTTCGCCTTCTTCTACCCAGTCGTCTCCTACTACCCGCTCAGCGACCACGCCTTCGAGATGCGCCTCTGGCTCTCGTCCTGGCGATGAACGGAGGGCCGAGGTGCGAGGGCCGAGTTACTCCACAATACTCACCAACCG
>JACDBO010000419.1 GCA_013694885.1 Chloroflexia bacterium
CCCGGGTGGACTGCCGGGCCGCATCGGTCGCCACCTTGCGACATCTGCGAGCCGGGCAGTCCCTCCCGCCAGACCCGTACCCATGATAATCTGGTCGCCGTCGCGGAGCCTGCCGCGAGTCTCGGCAGGAACCTTGCGGTAGTGTTGGAGCTGGCAACGTCGCGTTGCTGTTTGACGATGCTTTGCGCGGACGGCGTGAAGTGATGCTCGGGAGCCACAGGTTCCGAGGAGTAGGGAGTAAAGGATGAGTGCAAACGCACAGGAACGCGGGCGCGGCTTCGGAGCCATCCTGCTGAGTGTCTTGCTGGCGCTCATGGCGATGGTGCCGCTGGCGGCGACCGCCGGAGCACAGGCCACGCCGGCAGCCGAGGCGACACCGGTCGCCGCCGATCTGGGGCTTGAGTTCCCGGAGATCGAGATTCGTGCCCAGGAGACGAACTACAGCATCACGGTCCCGGCGCCGGTCGCGGCCGGGCCGCACCTGGTCCGCTTCGTCAACCAGACGGATGTCGTCGCGGATGCCAACCTCGTGCTGCTGCCCGAGGACCGCACCTCCGGCGATCTCTCCGGTGCCCTTGTCACGGCCTTCACGGGCGAGAGTGGT
Source organism: Chloroflexia bacterium (assembly GCA_013694885.1). Classification (GTDB taxonomy): domain Bacteria; phylum Chloroflexota; class Chloroflexia; order Thermomicrobiales; family UBA6265; genus JACDBO01. The sequence goes on from JACDBO010000419.1 coordinate 605, forward strand.
GCCGAGTTCCCGGACTGGTTCGATGAGGCCACGTTCGTTGGTGGCAGCTGGGCCGATGCGCAGGGCACCAATGAGGTCGTCCTCAACCTGACGCCAGGTCGCTACTACGTCTTCACCAGCAACCCCAGCCGGGCGCAGTCGGTGCAGGCGTTCACCGTCGTGACCCCGGAAGAGGCCGCCGGTGAGCCGGCTCCTGCCACCCCGACCGCGAGTCCGTCCGCCAGCCCGGTTGCCGAGGCGCTGCCGAGCGACGTGCAGGTCAGCGCCACCGAGTTCGAGTTCAGCGGCGCCGAGTTGGCGTCGACTGGCACGCAGCTGTGGCAGGTGACCAACGACGGCGAGAATATCCACAATGCGGTCCTTGTCGGCGGTGATGACGTGGACGAAGAGGCCGGCACCGCCGCCGCCGAGTCGCTGGCCAGCGGTGAATCGGCCGAAGACGGCGAGATCGTCGGTGCGGTCGGCATCCTCTCGCCCGCACAGACCGCCTACATGCTCCTGGACCTGGAAGCGGGTGGCCACGCGCTGGTCGACACCCTCCCAGACCCGGACAGCGGCGACCTCAACATCGGCGAAGGCATGGTTGCGGTCGTCGAGGTCGAGTAACCAAGACGCCGCAATCCATCGATTGCTGAGGAGGCCCACGACGAAGGGCCGAGGAGCGAGGGCCGAGGGTCGAGAGCGTTGCTTTCTCGGCCCTCGGCCCTTCGTCGGGGTCAGCGCTTTCCGCACCCCACCCGCCCCAAGGAGAGTCCGGTGATGTCGCGTCGCCACACCCCGTACCTTCTCGGCGTTCTCCTGCTCGTCTGGGGTGCGGCGCAGGGCGCGGTCGTCGCCGCCCAGACACCGTCGCCGGCAGCCAACGCTGATGAGCCGGTTCGCGTCGTCGCCTCCGGGCTGCTCAACCCTCGCGGCCTCGCCATCGCCCCGGACGGGCTGCTGCTCGTCGCGCTCGGGGGCACCGGCGGCGACTCGGCCGCGTTGGTGGCCATCGACGATGGCTGCCCGACCACCGTGGTAGACGGGATTCGCTCGTATCCCATCGTCTTCGGCGCCCCGGTCGGCGTCGCCGATGTCGCGGTTCGCGATGGGACGACGTACTTCCTCGTCGCTGGCGGCGACATCGACAGCGGCGCGATGCCGAACGGGCTCTACCGCGTCGCGCCCGGCGGCGAGCCGGAACTCGTGGCCGACATCAGCACCTTTATCCGCGACAACCCCGTGGCGGAGCGTCCGCCCGACTATGATACCGATGGGCAGCCTTACCACCTGACACCGGTCGACGGCGGTTTCCTGGTCAGCGAAGGCAACAGCAACCAGCTCCTGCGGGTCGGGCTGGACGGCTCGGTGAGCCGGGTGGCCGACCTCTCCGCCGGTCACCCGATCCCCACCGGGGTCACCCTCGGCCCGGATGGCGCGATCTACGTCGCCACCTTCACCCCCGCACCCTACCCGGAAGGCGGCGCGGTCGTCCTCCGCATCGCCCCCGACGGCACCGCCGCGCCAGTCTGGACCGAACTGACGATGATCGCGGCGCTGACGACCGGCCCCGATGGCCGGCTCTACGCGCTCGAATCCGCCACCGGTCACGGCGCCGAAGCCGACGACCTCGACCCCGCCAGCGGCCGCGTCGTCGAGTTGCACCCGGACGGCACCTGGACACCACTCGTGACCGGTCTGCCGGTGCCAGCGGACATGGCATTCGCCCCGGACGGACGCCTCATCATCGATGGTCCCGCCTTCGCCGCCGCCGACGCCCCTGGCCTCGTCCTCAGCATCGCCCTCCCCACCAGCGGCGCGCTCGACACCAGCGACCTTGGCCCGGTGCCGCGCTGCGCCTGAACGAAGGACTGAGGACTGAGGACTGAGCCGGTTCCCACGCGATCTCCTCTCACGTGAGACGCGATAGGGAAAAGCCCATGCCTCGGCAACTCACTCAGTCCTCAGTC
>JACDBO010000184.1 GCA_013694885.1 Chloroflexia bacterium
GCCGCGCTGCACCGTCTCGACCACAGGGTAGATCACCGTCTCCCCAGACGGTCGCCGGGCCACGAGCACGGCCAGCTCCGCGTCCAGCGGCAGCCACTCTTCGACAAGCAGCTCTACACCGGCACTCCGCGTCTCCGCCCAGCACCGACGCGCCTCGTCGGGTCCAACCAGGGTCCACACCCCCCGCCCGTCGTAGCCGCCGCGCGATGCCTTGGCGACCACCGGCCAGCCGTGCACCTCGCCAAACCCGGTCAGGTCAGCCTCCGTCTCGATGTCACGGTAACGCGGCATTGGCGCCCCGAGTGCGCTCAGCTCGCTACGCTGGCGGCGCTTGTTCTGCGCCAGCGCCATCGCCGCCGCGTGAGGTCGCACCGGCACGCCCTCCGCTTCCAGCACCGCAAGCAGGGACGGATCGACCAGCTCGTGGTCGAAGGTGAGCGCATCAACCCGCGCCCCGAGTGCCCGAAGCAGCGCGAGGTCGTCCGGCGCACCGACGACTACGTCCGGACAGACGTGCGCCGCGCCGTCCTCCGCCCGCTCCGCCAGCAGTGCGATCTGGACATCGAGCGGGATCGCCGCCTGGATCATCATCCGCGCCAACTGCCCCGCCCCAACGATCCCGACCGTCTTGCGCCGGGGGCCGGGGATCTGGAGTTGGTTCGAGAAGGGCGCATCCGTCGCGTTCATGCCGGGAGCATAGCGGCGGCTGGGAGGCGCGCGCAATCCGAAGCCACTCGATCGTTCAGGCGATCCGGAGGTCGAGCCCGAGTTGAGTGGGCCGACGGGAGAGGTGGCGCGGCGGACCGCTCCCCAGGCCGGCGCGATCGCGGGCCGCGGACACGCGCTCGGTCAAGCGAGCCGCATCGGTCGCGGGCATGAACCCGGAGCGGGCCTGGCGTTCGTAGCGGGTGCGCATCTTGGGAAAGTCGCGAGCGACCGACTGGAGCAGCGGATCGGCAAACCCCTCGCCGATGCGCACCGGCGAGGCCATCACGTACCCGGCGCCATGAGCAGCCGCCTCGCCGATCAGCGCCTCGATCTCGCCCGGACCGTCAGTGATCCCCGGCAGGATCGGGGCGAGAAATACCTCGACCGGAACCCCGGCCTCAGCCAGCGCCGTCACGGCCCGCAGTCGTTGCGCGGGGCGCGGTGTGCGCGGTTCGAGCCGGCGGGCAACCTCTTCGTCGAGCCTGGTGATCGTGACGTTGACGGCACAGCCGCTCGTGCGGGCGAGTTCGGTCAACAGCGGAAGGTCTTGGGTGGCCAGCGTCGACTTGGTCATGATCGACACCGGGTTCCCCGCATCGCCAGCAATGCCGAGCAGCCGCCGAGTCAGTCGATACCGGGTCTCGACCGGTTGGTAGGGGTCGGAGATGGTGCCGAAGGTGAGGGTCTCACTGCGCAGGCTCGGTCGCCGCAGCTCACGGCGCAGGACCTCCGGCGCATTGACTTTCACGAAGATTTCGCGCTCGAAATCCTCCCCCGGCCCATAGCCGAGGAAGGCGTGGGAGGCGCGCGCGTAGCAGTAGGTACAAGCGTGCAAAACAGCAAAACGCATCCTGATTGTGGCCCGCTGGACTGACCGGGGGCACGCGCCCCTTGTTGCGCTGGCGGGGGACTAACCCACTCCCCCAGCCAGCTGCAAAACCAACATGAGTAGCCGAACAATAGCGAAATGACCGGCCCATTGTGGCTAACAGAACGCCGGTGATCTTGCCGAAGGAGGTATGTAATGTCTACCCGTATTGTAACCCACCCCGAATCTGAACCGCAAGGCACCACGCCCACGGTCCTCGATGCGGCCCTCGCCTGCCGTGAACGCGGCTGGGTCGCGATTCCCCTCATGCCGAACGCGAAGCGACCAGTGGACAACAACTGGCAACGAACCATGCTTGCGGACGCGGACGCTGTCGCCAACAGGTTTAGCAATCCTTCGCACAACATTGGGGTCGTGCTTGGCGAGGCGTCCGGTGGCCTGATCGACGCGGACCTCGACTGTGACAAGACGGAGCGCATGGCACCCGCGTTCCTCCCGACGACGGATGCCATCTTCGGCAGGCCAGCCAAGCCACGCAGTCACTACCTGTACGTCGCTACCGGCGACGTGCCACGGACGACGAAGTTCCTCGATCCGTTGCGCGACGCAAGCGATGGCAACGTCCTGCTGGAAGTGCGCGGGACAGGCGGCCAAACGATGCTGCCGCCGTCGGTGCATCCGAGTGGCGAGCACGTTGCATGGTACCGCGACGGCGACCCAGCGCGGGTGGAGACAGCGGCACTGATGACGCAGGCGCGAGCATTGGCTGCCGCCGCACTGCTAGCGCGATATTGGCAGGAGAACATGCGGCAGGACATGGCGCTGGCGTTAGCCGGTGGTCTCCTGCGGGCGGGATGGGATACGGACGCCACCAGGGACTTTGTGGCCACGGTGGCCGCTGGCGCGGCTGACGAAGAACTCCAGAAGCGCCTCGACGTTGTGATCGCGACGGCGCAGAAACAAGAGCGGGGGGAAAACACAACGGGCTTCCGCCGCCTGGCTCAACTCACCGACCCGCGCATTGTCGCCAAAGTCCGTGAGTGGTTGGCGGTGCCGGAGGATCAGGCCGCCATCCATTGCACGGATACCGGCAATGCCGAGCGAATGATTGCCGAGGCGAACGACAAGCTGCGCTACTGCCCGCCGTGGCGCAAGTGGCTCCTGTGGACCGGCACCCACTGGGAGGAAGATGAGCGCGAGGACATCTACCAGTACGCGAAGGACACCGCGCGGCGTATGGT
>JACDBO010000190.1 GCA_013694885.1 Chloroflexia bacterium
CCTACGACGCCTACGTGGCGGCCTTCCGCATCCCCGATCTCTTGTTCCTCGTCGTGATGAGCGGCGCCTTCGGGTCGGCCTTCATCCCCGTTTTCGGCGGCTTTCTCGCTCGTGGCGAGGACGAACGAGCCTGGCGCCTGGCGAATGCCGTGCTCACCTACACGATCCTCATCCTCGCGATCCTCGCTCAATTGGTGCTCCTCTTCGCCGGGCCCCTGGTCAGCCGGGTCATCGCGCCGGAGCTGCCGCCGGAGAGTCAGCAGCTCGCCACAAACCTCACGCGGCTGCTGCTTCTCTCACCGCTGCTGCTCGGGCTGGGCGCGGCCGGCAAAGATATGCTCGAGGCGCGGGATGCCTTCACCCTGCCGGCCATCGCGCCCCTCCTCTACAACCTCGGCATCATCTTCGGCACCGTCGCCCTGACACCGGTCCTCGGCGTCTACGGCCTAGTCGTCGGTGTGATCCTCGGCGCGGTCGGGCACGCCGGCCTCCAGTTCGCCAGCCTGATCCGAGGTGGGCGTCGGTTCCGGCCCAACCTCTCGCGACACACCGCGGGCTTGGCCGAGGTCGGGCGGCTGATGGCGCCACGCATCGCCGGCCAGGCCGTGTTTCAGGCGAACCTGATCGTCATGACCAACTTCGCCTCACGGCTCGGCGAAGGGACCATCTCCGCCCTCAACTACGCGCTCCAGCTCTATTTGCTGCCACATGGTGTGCTGGCACTCAGCCTTTCGACCGTGCTTTTCCCCCACATGACTCGTCAGTTCGAGCTCGGGCGGCGAGATGAGATGATGGGAACGCTCGACCGGGCGATCGGAGTGCTCGTCTTCCTCACCATTCCGGCCATGATCGGCCTCATCGTCTTCCGCACCAGCATCGTCCAGGTGGTCTTCCAACATGGCGCCTTCACCGCGGAGTCGGCGGCATTGGTCGCCGAGGCGCTCGGCTATCTCGCCTGCGGCTTGCTGGCCGTCACCGTCGTCGAGGTCGTGACCCAGGCGTTCTACGCCATGCATGACGCCCGCACGCCGGTCATCACCGCGATCCTCACGGTCGGCGCCAATATCGCCATGAGTTGGCTGCTCGTCGGAAGCCTTGGGCACGGCGGCCTGGCGCTCAGTCTGGCGATCACCGCCATAATTCGGATGGTCGTGCTTCTGGTCATTCTGGCGCGGCGCACCGAAGGATTCGGGCCCACGATCGCCTCGTCGCTGCCACGGGTGGCGCTGGCAGGAGCATCGATGGTGACCGTCGCGCTGCTCCTCATGGAGCCGCTGCGGCGCTGGACCGACCCCGCGACCACACCCACGCTCGGCGCCTTCGGAGCACTCGCGCTCGCCCTGATCGTCACCGGCCTGACCTATCTGATCGCGGCCCACGCCCTGCGGATCCCCGAGTTCACCCGGCTCGTCCACGCCATCCAGGGCCGCGTTCAAAGCGAAAGGTTGTAGGTATAACGCCTTCGTTCAGGTAAAACTGGCCTCATTCGGAAGGAGCGCGTTCACGCCGCGGCTCGAATCAACTCCCGACGAGCCCTTACGTCCTCGAATGGTGTACAATAAACGTGTAAACAGGATGCGCGGCGTTTCCGCGCAGACAGTACGCCAATTCCCTCTGAACTCATCGTGCAGCGCCGGGGAAGTCGTGTCGTACTGACCGGCTTGGCCGTTCCCTGTGTGTCATTTCTGCATGATGCTGCGCGATTGAGGAATTCACCTCTTGGTTTCCACCATCAACGTATCGGACACGAGCGAGGCAATCGCCTCGTTCCATGAATTGCGCCTGAGCGAGGCCACGCACCGCGCGCTCGCGCGCATGGAGATCGTCACGCCGACGCCGATCCAGGCGGCGACGCTGCCGCCGCTGCTCGACGGGCGCGACGTTATCGGCCAGGCCCGCACCGGGTCCGGCAAGACGCTCGCCTTCGGCATCCCGGCCGTCGAGCTGGTCGATCCCCAGCGTCGCGACGTGCAGGTGCTGATCCTGACGCCGACGCGCGAGTTGGCCGTCCAGGTCGGCGGCGTGCTGCAGGAACTCGGCGCCGCCAAGGGCGTCAAGGTCGGGCTGATCTTCGGCGGCCGCGCATTCGGGCCGCAGCGCGAGATGCTGCGGAAGGGCGTCCAGATCGTGGTCGGCACCCCCGGCCGCGTGCTCGACTTGCTCAACCAGGGTGCGCTGTGGCTCAACAAGGTCCGCTTCCTCGTGCTCGACGAGGCGGACGAGATGCTCGACCGCGGTTTTGCCCCGGATGTCGAGCGGATTATCGGCCGCGCCACACCCGACCGGCAGACGGCGCTCTTCTCGGCGACCGTCCCCGACTGGGTGCGGCAGACCGCGCACAAGCACCTCGACGACCCGATCACCCTCCGCATCGACCCGAACCCCGAGGATGCCGCCCCGATCGAGCACGTCGCCTACGACGTGCCCGGTGGCGATAAGCTGGCCGCGCTCAAGGACCTGCTCGACCACCGCGGCGAGGGCTCGATCATCGTCTTCGGCCGCACCAAGCACGGGGTCAAGAAGCTGGCTCGCCAACTCGAAAGCGCCGGCTACCCCGTCGCCGCGCTGCAAGGCAACCTCTCGCAGAACGCGCGCGACCGGGTGATGGCCGACTTCCGCGCCGGTCAGGTGCCGATCCTGCTGGCGACAAACGTCGCCGCCCGCGGGCTCGACGTCACCCACATTTCTCAGGTCATCAATATGGAGCTGCCGGAGTCGTCCTCGCTGATGACGCACCGTATCGGCCGTACCGGCCGGATGGGGCGCCAGGGTCAGGCGATCACTCTGCTCGGCGGCGAGGACGGCAGCAAGTGGCGTCAGCTCGAACGCGGGTCGGGGCAGCGCATCCCGCGGGCACCCTGGCGCGGCGCCCAGGCCGCGATCGCCGGCTTGCCGGACGGATCAGTAC
>JACDBO010000478.1 GCA_013694885.1 Chloroflexia bacterium
GTCCCCAGAGCAACTGGCAGCCGAGCACGGCGGCGAAGGTGGGGACCGAGCCTTCGAGGGTGAAACCGGCGCCGATCAGGGCCAGACCGATGATGATCGAGCGGCGGCGGCTGTAGACGTCGGCGACGACGCCGGTCGGGACCTCGCCGAGAAAGATGACGGCCTCCAGCGTGGTGCCGACGAGGACGAGCTGGAGCGGGCTGAGCCCGACGACGGTCGCCTGGTAGACCATGTTGATCGTGAAAATCAGGTGGTAGAGGAACGCCGAGCCGCCGGTGAGCAGCAGGTAGACCGGCACCGGGTCATCCGCCCGGCGCGGCCGCCGCGGGCGTTGGGTGAAAGTGGCAGACACGAATGGTCGTCTCCGGAACGCGCGTCAGAGCGCATGGCGAACGGCCCGCCGGGCGAACCGGCCGGGCGACACAATGCTGGTGCGCGCCGGAGAAGGTGAGAGCGGTGAGGTGGTCGCGCCGCTATGGCTCCGCGGTCGCCGGTACTGGTACTCCGGGGCGCGCCGAGGTGGTGGCTGGCATGATGGTCTCCTCTGCTGAATGGCGCTCCCCGGTCGATGACGGTCGCCGATGGAGCGGCGCGCTGATTCACAGTCCATGGGACTCGATGGGACGTTAAGACGTGACCCATGCCATCTTGCGGGTCGGCCCAGGCGTTGTCAATTCATGGAGTGGTGGCTCATGAGACGTGGAACGATTGTCACCTGGACGAAGAAGCGTATTTCTCGCCGTAGTAGAATCCGGTAACCGCTCCAAATAACCCAATGATTGGCGCAAAGATGAGCCCCAGCAGATCCAGCAGCTGCTCACTCGTTGCCCAGTCGAACCAAAGCGTTAGAAACGATCCAACAACGATGAACCCCAGCATCGCAAGGAGTGTTGCGGCGATCCAACCGCGAGCTCGCTCACGTCGCTGCTCTGGCGATGATTCAACGGTCGTAGGCGCCTCGAGCGAGTCGATCATGGGCGATGTAAGGTCGCCCGGTTGAAATTCGGCCGGGAGCTTGTCCGATGTGAGGGAAGAGGGAGGAACGCGACTCTGCTCCTCATCCGCGGCAGTCGCCTGGTCCTCTTGCTCCTCCCCCCTTCATCGTCGGCCTCCCGTCAGCGCAGGACGAGCTGCTTTATGGAACCGTCCTTTTCCTTGATGAGAACCTGGGAATGTTTCTCTTGCTCCTCGGTCAGGAACTTTTCGGTCGCGATTGCGTTACGGACGATCTCAGAGATGGTCGCTCCCTTCTTTTCGGCGAGCGACCTCAGCGCTTCGGCGACCTCAGGAGACAGGTTGACCGATAGCCGAACCGGTTCGCGGATGGATGCAGCCATGGGAACATCACTCCTTAACCACGTGTAGGTATGGTGCGGACACAAGGTGCAACACGCAATGTGCATTCTATACACATCCTGTATGGAAGACTCATGCTGGGACCGGCGGTGAACAATTCATTGAATCATGACCCGACGCCGGTGATCGAGGCGGCGGATCTGACCAAGACCTACACCTTCCACCGCCAGGAGCCGGGCGTGCTCGGCGCCTTCCGCAGCCTCGTCCGCCGCCGAACCGAGACGCGGCTGGCGGTGGACCGGATCACGTTCGCGGTCGGGGCCGGGGAGGTGGTCGGGTTGCTGGGGCCGAACGGGGCCGGCAAGACGACGACGCTGAAGATGCTCGCCGGGCTGCTCTATCCCACCGCTGGCTCGCTTGAGGTGCTCGGGTTCACGCCGCATCGCCGGAAGGCGGAATACCTGCGGCGGATCGCGCTGGTGATGGGGCAGAAGACGATGCTGTGGTGGGACGTGCCGACGATGGACAGCCTGCTGCTGCACAAGGACATGTACGACCTGGACGATGCCGGTTTCCGGGCCACCGTGGGCGAGCTGGCCGAGCTGCTGGACGTGACCGACTTGCTGCGGGTGCAGGTGAGAAAACTCTCGCTTGGGGAGCGGATGAAGTGCGAGCTGCTGGCGGCGCTCGTTCACCGGCCGGAGGTGCTCTTTCTGGACGAGCCGACGATCGGGCTCGATGTGGTCGCCAAGGCGCGGGTGCGGGCCTTTCTGGCCGACCTCAACCGGCTGCGCGGGACGACGATCGTCGTCACCAGCCACGACATGGACGACATCGAGGCGCTCTGCTCGCGGGTGCTGATCATCGACCACGGGCGGATCGGGTTCGACGGGACGCTGGCGGCGTTGGTGCGGGAGGTGCAGCCGCACAAGACGATCGTGGCGACCTACGCCGACCCAATTGCCCTCGACGGTCTCAGCGACCGGTTTCCCGATGTGGCGGTCACGGTCGACCCGGCGAGCGACGGGCGGACGCTGCTGCTGGAGACACCGCGCGAGCGGATGAGCGCGACCCTGGAGACCTTGCCGCGGTTGGGGTCGCTCGCCGACCTGACGGTGCGGGACGCCGCGGTCGAAGAGATCATCCGGCAGGTCTTCGAGCGGTCGGCGCTGGCACAGCCAGCTCTTCATGCGCCGCCAACCCTTCCTGGGGAGACGGGGTCATAGATGCGCGTGCTGCGCGTCTTGCGCCGGCTGATCGTGATCGACGTCACACGGACCCTGATCTACCGGGGTGAGTTCGTCGTCTACATGCTGGGCATCGTGGTCGGGCCGGCGGTGGCGCTGCTGGTCTGGCGAGCGGCGGCGGCCAGCGGCGCGGCACTGCCGGTGACGATGGAGTATCTGGTCAGCTACTTCGTGCTGCTCGGTGTGGTGAACATGCTCGTCTCGTCGTGGTTGGCCTGGTGGCTGGCGGAGATGATCCGGCTCGGCCAGCTCTCGACCTGGCTGGTGCGGCCGGCGTCGGTCTTCATCATGCTGCTTGCGAATAATCTGTCGGAAAAGCTGGTCAAGGCGGTGATCCTGGCGCCGATGGTCGGCGTGCTCGGCTGGGTGTTCCGGGATCAGCTCCGGTTGCCGGCGGCGCCGGGGCTGTGGGCGCTCTTCGGCCTCAGTGTGGTGCTGGCGGCGACGATCACCTTCGCGGTCGATGTGGTGCTCGGCGCGTTGGCCTTCTGGTTCGACGACATCGGTGGCTTCTTCCGCCTGCGGCTGATTGCCGGGGCGGTGCTCTCCGGTCAGATGGTGCCGCTGGCGCTCTTCCCGGAGTGGACGGCCGGGTTCATCGCCGTGCAGCCGTTCCGCTTCATGCTCTCGTTTCCGCTGGAACTGCTGGTCGGTGGGTTGAGCGCTAGCGAGGTGGCGATGGGGATGGTCTTGCAGGTCGGATACACGGTGGCGGCGGTCGGCGGGGCGGTGCTGATCTGGCGGCGCGGGCAGCGGGTGTATGCGGCGGTGGGGGCGTGACGTGAATGGCGAAAGCGACGCGGGCTAAAGACCCGCGCTAAACCTACAAACCCGGCTGAAGCCGGCTGAGGGCGTGAGCGGGCCCCAGCACCTCCTCGTCATTCTGAGGAACGAAGAATCCCCGCGCGAAGCGTTCGCCGTCGCAGACGGCGCTTCTGAATGCGAAGGCGTGCTGCATGGAGCCATTC
>JACDBO010000006.1 GCA_013694885.1 Chloroflexia bacterium
GGATCAGCTCCACGACGGCGTAGCCGAGTGGGAAGAGCAGCGCCAGCACGAAGGCGCGCTCGGCACCGAGGCGGTCGGCGCCGCTGAGCCAGGTGAGGATGACGACCGGAATAATGACGGTGAGCGCGAGACTGAGCACGAACGTGTCCTCCGACGTGTATGGCGCGACAGCGGCCAGGCTATGGTACTGTACGCTGGGAAGCCACGATACCAATAGATCAATCAAGCCGCGTTCCGACGTGTGGCAATCGCCCGAAACCGAGAGCGAATGAGGCGTCGCCGCGACGATGGTGGTGTGATCGGCGAAGTCGACGGTGCCCCGACTCCCGTCCTTGATCCATCCCACCTGGTGGACGCCGTGAGTGGTTAGTGGAGACGGGATGCTCGATAGGATCGACCGATTTCGCGCGGCGGCGGCACGGCTCGACGCACTGATCGACCGCACACCGACACCGGATGACCGCTCCCTCGAGGCGGTCCAGGTCCGTGCCGGGGAGCGCATGGACCGGCTGCGGCGATTCCTCGCCCGGCTCGGCGACCCGCTGACCGGCTACCCGATCATCCACGTCGGCGGCACCTCCGGCAAAGGGTCGACGAGCACCGCGATCGCCGCGACGCTGACGGCCGCCGGCTACCGCACGGGGCTGCACACGTCGCCCTACCTCCAGACGCCGGCCGAAAAACTCCAGTGCGATGGCCGCCTGATCGCTCCCGACCGCTTCGTGGCGCTGACCGACGAGCTGCTCGACACCCACGAGCGGTGGCTGACCGATGGCAACCCGGTATTGACGTACGGCGAGGCGTGGATCGCGCTGATGGCGCTCTTCTTCCGCGCGGAGGAAGTCGATGTCGCCGTGGTCGAGGTGGGCGCCGGTGGCCGCTTCGACTTGACCAATATCGTCGCGCCGGTCGTCAGCGTCGTCACCACCGTCGGGATCGACCACACGGCAACGCTGGGCGACACGATCGAGGCCATCGCCTGGCACAAGGCGGGCATCATCAAGCCAGGGGCGCCGGCGATCACCGGCGTGACACAGCCGGCGGCGCTGTCGATCTTGGCCGCCGAGGCGAACGCCGCGACAACCTCGCTGCGGCGTGTGATCCCCGGCGAGACGTTCACCGATGTGGTGACCACCCTCAAGAGCACGAGCTGGCGGGAGCTGCCGAGCGGTGCAGTCTACTCCATCGGGCTCGCCGGCCGGTTCCAGGCGCTCAACGGCGCCCTGGCGGTCGCCGCGGTCGAGGCCCTCCGGGGCCAGGGCATGACGATCAGCGACGAGGCGGTCCGGCGCGGATTGGCCCGTACCCGGATTCCTGGCCGGGCAGAGACGATGCAGCGACAACCGACCGTGCTGCTCGATGGCGCGCATAACGCGGAGAAGATCGGCGCTCTCGCCGCGGAGTTGCCGACCCTGTTGCCCCGCCCGGACAGAGGGCGGCGGGTGGTGCTGCTCGGGGTGCTCGAGACCAAGCAGGCGGACCGGATCATCGCAGCGCTGGCACCGCACATGGATGTGCTGCTGGCCACCGCGCCACGGGTGCTCGCCAAGCCGGCGATCCAGGCGATCGACCTCGCTCGGGCGGCGCGCCAGACCGGATTCACGGGTCCGATCCTGGTCGAGCCGGAGCCGGCGGAGGCGATCGCCCAGGCCCTCGCCGGTGTGCGGGATGCGGAGCGCGACTCGATCCTGGTGACTGGCTCGCTCTATCTGGTCGGCAATGTGCGCGAGCGGTGGTACCCGGAGGCGGCGATCGTCGCGGCGGGGTCGCCGTGGTCGACACCGGGCACGGAGGAGTCGCCGCTGCCGTTAGGCACTGTGGCGGAGGGGTGTCTGTGACCAACCTCGCCCTGGGGACGTGCGACTTTGGCGACGCTTCGGAGGGCGATGACGACCCCCGTGCCGGTCGGCTCGCGGCCGCGATGTCCCGCCTCGTCGGCCGGTTCGGCTCGTTCAAAACGGTCGGGGACGTCTACGTGACGATCGCCGACGAGGTGGCAGGACTGCTGACCTACGAGCGTCTGGCAATCTCCCGGTTCCATCCGGAGGCTGAGGCGTCCGAGATCGTGTTTGAACGATGTCTGGTGCCGGGGCCGTCGCGGGTCGGAGTGCTGATCCCGATGGTGGGCGGACTGGTCAGCCGTCTCCTTGCGGAGCGCCGGCCGCTGCTCTATACGATTGGGGAAGATGACCGCGACGCCGGCGATCCTCTACGGCGTGCGCGAGGCATCCAACAGCTCGCGCTCTCCCCGATCATCATCGACGAGCAGTACTACGGCGCCATCAGCATCAACAGTGTCGACGTGGAGCGCTATCGGCCGGGCGACCTCTGGTTGCTCGAGTCGATGGCTGGGCTGCTCGGGATGCTCGTCTCCGGCGTCCGGTTGCGCCACGACGCCCAGCGCAACGCGGCGGACGCCGAACACCTCGTCGAGACCGCGCGTGTGCTGGCCACAACGCGGGACCTTGAGCGGACCGGCGCGATGGCCGTGGCCCGGGTCGGCGAGGCGCTCGGTGGTGCGTGTGCCCTTCTGGTGCGGACCGGCGACGGCGCGGTCGAGGTGGCGGCCGTGTTCGCTCCAGAACCGGCGGACGTGCCGCGGATCCGGCATATCGCCGACGGGCACGCGGCGTCGGGGGCACCCGCAGTGCCGGCGAACGGTTCAGCGGTGGAGGATGTCGACACCGCAGCAACCAGAGCACGGCTCGCCGACCAGGGGGTCGAGGATCTGATCCTTTGCCCGCTCCATGTCGATGATGAGGCACTCGGGACGTTGATGGTGCTGCGGCTCGCTGGCTCGGATGGCGCGGAGGTCGTGCCACCCCGGTTCTCCGCTGCCGAGCGTGACCGGAGCCGGCGGCTCGGCCGGCAGATCGCCCCGGCGGTGCTCAACGCGCGCCTGCACGTCTCGATGACGCGGGCGCTGCACGAGAGCGAGGCCCTTCGCCGCATCGGGCAGGAACTGGCGCGCGACCACGACACCGGCCGACTCCTGAACCTGATCGCACGGTCGACCTACTCGCTGTTCGGCGCCGATTATGTCGGGGTGATGCGACCGGCGGCGGTGGAAACGGTGCGTTGGGATGTGGTGGTCGGGAACCAGACCGATGTCCACATCCGTGCCGGGGCGCACCTGCATCGTAGCCACACCGTGCGGCACTTACGCGCTGGGGAACATCTGGTGGTCCAGGATTTTCCGGTCGATCCTCCGCTCGATGCGGAGGAGTACATCATCTTGCGGGAAGAGGGCATCCGCGCCGCGCTGGCACTGCCGATCATGGCGGCGGGGCGGGTCCTCGGCGGGCTGTTCATCGGGTTTCGCAAACGCCGGTTGATCCCGCCGGCGGATGTGCGCTTCGCGCAGGCCCTGGCGCTGAGTGTGGCCACGGCGCTCCAGGCAGCGGGGGAACTGGGCGAGCCAACCAGGACGCCGTAGTCGACGGGGCACCATTCTTATGGTCGAAGATCAACCCATCCGCCACAGGCTGTAGCGGAACGAGAGATTTCTCGCTAATAACTATCACTGCGGCTCGAAATGACAGGTTAGAGCGGGTTGCATATAGATTGTCCGACATGCGATCCTGACCGGATGAAAGCCTACCCCGCTGAACTGCGTATTCGGATTGTCCGGGCCGTGGAGCACGGCATGGCGCAGACCGAGGCGGCGCGGGTGTTTGCGGTCAGTACCCGCACCA
>JACDBO010000015.1 GCA_013694885.1 Chloroflexia bacterium
GAACTGGAACGAACCCTTCGCGAAGCACTGGCGGACGGTCGACCGGCTTTCGTCGATGTCGTCACCGAGTCGCAGATCACCGAGACTCCGCCGGTAGAAGCGTGGGAAGCCGCGGAGTCGAAGCGGGAACAGCTCGCGGTCGTTGCGTCGGGCCAAGGCAGGGACTGAGGTGATGTGCTTGGGACGTCAGGTTCCATTGCTGGTCGATGTCGACACCGGGATCGATGATGCCTTGGCGTTGGCGCTGGCGACACGGTCGCCCGAAACCCGCATCCTCGGCGTCACCACGGTGGCGGGCAATGTCCCGGTTGAGCTCGCGACCGACAACACACTGCGCGTGCTGAGTTGGTGTGGTGCTGCCGACATCCCGGTCTTTCGCGGCGCGAGCCGGCCGTTGGCCGCCGGGTTCCAGGACGCCGCCCACGTCCATGGGGCGAATGGACTAGGCGGAGCAGAGCTACCGGGCCCTACGCGTAACGTCGAAGAGCTTTCCGCGCCACAGGCGATCATCCAACTCGCGGAAGCGTATGCAGGTGAGTTGGTGGTGGTTGCGCTCGGTCCGCTCACCAACATTGCGATCGCGTTGAATCTTCAGCCCGAACTCACGACCAAGGTGAGTTCGCTGGTGGTGATGGGTGGGGCGTTCGATGTGCCGGGGAACGTGACATCGGCGGCAGAGTTCAACATCTACGCAGATCCACACGCGGCGGCACATGTCCTCGCCGCGCCCTGGTCCTCAATCGTCGCCGTGGGGCTCGATGTGACCCACCAGACTGCGCTCTCGCGGGCGAGTTGGGCGCGGATCGCCGAGGATGCACAGGGCACCGAAGGGTTGACACGGCGGATTCTGGCACGGACGTTCACTGAGCGCGGCATGTCCGGACTCTATCTGCACGATCCTCTGGCGCTCGCCGTGGCCCTTGATCCATCGCTGATATCCACCGAACCATGTCACGTTCGCGTCACTTTCGACGGGGCAGAGCGCGGACAAACGCGCGCGGAGAATGGCGGAGCGGTGGACGTGGCGCGGCGTGTGCGCGCCGCGGAGTTCGTGCAGCGCGTTGCGCAGCGGCTCGGTCTGCCGCCGGTCGAGCTATCCGGCGCCCTGCGGAGTGCGGAATAGCCTTTTCTCTCAGGCGCGGATGTGCTACATCTGTAGCAACCCGCGCTCACCGAGCCTTCAACCCACGGGGTCAGAACGGGAGAGACCGATGGCGGATGTGACGCGATGGTCAGACGAGGTTCCGCTCCACGACCGTGACCTGCTCTTGCGGTTGCGCCTCTACTTCGATGCCCTGGACCAACGTCTGCGGACAGGTGAGGGTTGGCTCATCTTTAACGCGGAGGAGGCCCGCTCGCGCCGTATCTCCGGCTACGTCAAGCAGCGACTGACGGAGAGCACACCGTCGCGGTCGTACTCCATCGTCTCATGGCGGGACTTCGCGCTCAGTGCCTACGTTCAGCAGCTCAACATCGGAGGCACCACGTTAGACGTGGACACCGTTCGTCAGCGCCGGGAGCGGGATGTCGCCAGCCACGTAACACGCGCCACATTGGATGCGCTCACCGGCAGCGAGTTCCTCGTTGTAACTGGTCTCAAACCGGCCCACATGCACGAGGCCGTCTTCCTTGACTGGACGATTGAGCGCCGCTACCAGCAACGACTCGCCACAATGCTCGTGACGCCTGACCTACCTCAGGAACTCGAAGCAGATCTGGCGACGCTCGACCCCACACGACGATTCTGGCAGCGACTTTTCGAGCGCATGTACGAAACGAGCTTGGTCGCTCTTTGAGGCGATCAGGATCTGCGCACCAGCGAGAGTTCGACGAGCTCTTCGAGCAGGGCGCGCGTCGGCGCGTCGGCGAGTGGCGGTAGCCGCCGGCGGGCACGCTCGGCGAACTCCGCGGCAATCACCTCTGCCTCCTCGATGGCGCCGGACGACCGGATCGCGCCGATGAGCTCGTTGATCGCGAGATCGTCGGTCAGATCACCATCCACGAGTTCGACCAAGAGCCGTCGCTCGTCAGAGTCTGCTGGCAGCTCGCGGGCGTAGAGCATGGTCGGTAACGTCACGATGCCTTGGCGAAGATCGTTGGCGGCCGGTTTGCCCAGCACCTGGCTCCCTTGGCTGACGTCGAGGATGTCATCGACGATCTGGAACGCCATGCCGAGGTCGATACCGAAAAGTCGCAGCTGCTCGATGTCGGAGGATGGCGCCCTGCCCAGTACCGCACCCATTTCGGCCGCACCGGCGAAGAGTGCCGCCGTCTTGCCATAGATGCGTCGCTCATACTCGTCCCGCGTCTGATCGACACGGTGGCCATCAAGCATCTCTCGTAGCTGTCCATCGCAGATATCGCCGAGTGTCGAGGCAAAGATCGTGACGACACGCGTGCTTTCAGTCGCGGCTGCCAGCATTGCGGATTGCGCGAAGAGGAAATCTCCGATGAGGATCACGGCTCCGGAACTCAGGCGGGCATTTAAGGTTGGCTTGCCGCGTCGAATAGCGGCGCGATCGATACTGTCGTCGTGAACCAGGGACGCGGTGTGGAGAAGCTCAACACCCGCGGCCGCCGTGATGAGTGTTGCTCGATCATACACATAACCACGCGCCGCAAGGAGAAGCAGCAGAGGGCGCAGGCGCTTGCCACCCGCCGAGACAATTTCGTCGACCAATGTCGAGACGAGTGGGAAATCCACTCTCGCCGCCGCCGACACGCGTTCATCGATCCGTTCGAGATCGTCCCGCATGACGTCGAAAACGTCAGTTGTTTGAAGCTTCACGGATTCCCTCGACGTGCGGTTTCTCTGCGCAGTGCGTGGCATCCACCGGGTCGAGCCGATGCTCTCATGGATTATCCGTGGGCGCGTTGAGCAGTGTCAAACGCAGAGATTGGACGGTTGATCGTATGCTACACTCGCCAGCGATGCACCGCGCCTGAAGGAGTTCCGACACGTCGCGCAAGCGGTTCGGCGTCTGCGGTCATTCCGCGAGAGGTGCCGCGACGGGTTTGGACTTGAGTTGCCGGCAGCATCACCGCTATGCATCCGTCAATCAAAGGTGACGTGCCACGACATGAAGGTTCCGTTTGCCTCACCGCTGCCGCGACTCGCAACCCTTCCGTTTGGGTTCGGGGCTTTGCCCACTCCGTCGCACGTCCCGTGGAAATACAGCGTACTCCTCCCGATCGCGCTTCTTGCGCTGATCGCGACGGTGCTGATTCGTGGTGCAACGGGTCAGGATACGCTTCAGGTCGTGGTTCAAGATGAGTTGACCGGTCAGGCCCTCGCTGGTGCTCAGGTGGAGTTGGATGGTCAAACATGGACCGCCAGCGACCAGGGAGTGGTCGAGCTGCCGGCGCCGGAGAGCGCCGCCGAACTCATCGTTTCCGCTCCAGACTACCGCTCCATTCGTGGCTCAGTTCACGAGCGGACAGCGATGAACCAGACGCTCCGTCTGCGACCCAGCACGCTCCGCGGCACGGTGACGGACGATGCGACCGGGGAGCCCATCGCGAACGCGACCGTCACTATGCTGGACGCCTCCGGTGTGGAGATTGGTTCCTTGGCCACGGGCAGTGATGGTGCCTTTGCGTTCCGCGATGCCCCGGCAGACGCGCGAGTCCAAGTCGATGCCAACGATCGTGGCACGGCCGAGGGCAAGGCTGGCGAAACCATGACACTCGCGCTGGCCGTCAAACAAACCCGCGCAATCGGTCGCGTGCTCTCCGCCGAAGGCGAGCCCATTCAGGGAGCCATCATCAGCAGCGGCTCGTCGCAAACAATCAGTAAGGGTGATGGGACGTACCGGCTCGAAAATGTTGCCGACGGCAGCACGGTGGAGATATCCGCATCTGGCTTTGAGTCCATCAGTGGGACCATCTCGGACGGCAAAGTGGCCGACGCATCGCTCGTCCGGCAGATGATCAAGGGTATCTACGCAAACTACGGCATTCTCGGTGATCCGGGTGGTCTCGATCAGTTGATCGAGATTGCGAATACCACGGAAGTCAATGCGATCGTCATCGACATTAAACAGGACACGGTCTACTACGACACCCAAGTGCCCTTGTTCGTCGAGGCAGATGCCGTCAGACAGGTGTACGACGTTGGTGAAGTGCTGGCGCGCCTAGAAGAGAACGACATCTATGCGATCGCGCGGCTGGTCGTTTTTCAGGACCCACTCATCGCGGAGAGTCGCCCGGATCTCGCGGTTAAAAACGAAGACACAGGTGATCTCTGGCGAAATGAGATGGGTGTCGCCTGGGTGAACGCGTTCGAGGAAGAGCTGTGGGATGCCAACATCGCCCTCGCCACCGAGGCAGTGAAGCTCGGGTTCGACGAGATTCAATACGACTACGTTCGCTTTCCATCCGACGGGGATCTTGGACCGGCGGATTTTGGGCAGGAGTACACAGCCGAGGCTAGGGAAACGGCGATTACCGAGTTCGTAAAGCGCAGTTCCGAGGCCATCCACGCGGTCGGCGGTAAGTTGGCGGTCGACCTGTTCGGTTTCGTGACCCTCGAAGACGACGAACAGTGGATCGGCCAGAAGTTCAGCAAGTTGGAACCCTATGTCGATTTCGTGTGCATGATGATTTACCCATCCCACTTCGAGGAGGGGAACATCGCCTCCGCACCGGGCCATCCGAACGACTACCCCTACGAGACGATTATGGAGAGCCTGGAGCGCGCGGAAGCCAACGTGCCGGGATCGAAGGCAAAATTTCGACCGTGGCTCCAGGATTTCAGCTATGGTTTCAACGGACTCCGTGACTACGAAGCTGAGGATGTTCGCGCCCAGATCGACGCGGCGGAAGAATTCGGCGCCAGCGGTTGGCTATTGTGGGGCAACCCCTTCGACGTCACCGTCGAAGCGCTCAAGCCTGAGAGCGCGCGGACTGGGCAATCCGCCTGACTCGATCGCCTGGCGTACCTCGTCGCTCGACGACGCGCGTCCAGCGAGCGCGCACTGCTGAGGTGGATCATCCCGCGCTTGGTGGCGACCATTCGAACGAGGTCTTTCCGAGCGATGTGCCACTCAGCTTGCCCGCGCTGATCGTCGCACTGCGACCCGCCCAGTGGACGAAGAATGCGGTGCTTCTCGCCGGTGTCGTCTTCGCCCGGCGTCTCGACGATCCCGCGAGTGTGGCTATCGCCCTCATTGCGGTCTTCTCGTTCTCGCTGATCAGTAGCGGCATTTATCTTCTGAACGACGTGCGTGATATCGCGGACGATCGACATCACCCCGTCAAGCGGTTTCGGCCAATCGCGAGTGGGAGACTGACGCCACGCCACGCGCTGATCGCCGCCTTTACGCTTCTTATAGTCGGGTTTGGGATCGCCGCGGTGGTCAGGCCGCTCTTTCTGGCGACGGCGTCCGGCTACGTCGCGCTGATGGTTGCGTACACCGTTTGGTTCAAGCGCATCGTCCTGGTGGATGTATTTGTCATTGCCGGCGGATTCGTCCTGCGCGCGGTGGCTGGCGCCGTCGCGGTGACGGTGCCGATTTCGCCGTGGTTGCTGCTGTGCACCATGTTGCTCGCGCTCTTCCTGGGTTTCTGCAAACGGCGGCACGAAATAACGCTGCTCGGCAATGGGGCCACGGTGCATCGTGCGACGCTTGCGGTGTATTCCCCCCGGCTGCTCGGTCAATTTATCGCGACTTCGGCGGCCTCCACCATCGTTGCCTATTCGATCTATACGTTCGATGCTCCGGCCGTGCCCGCCAACAACGCGATGATGCTCACCATCCCGTTCGTTGCTTTTGCGGTGTACCGATACCTCGTGCTGGTCTATCGGCACCGCCAGGGGGGAAATCCCGAGTGGTTGTTGCTGCGTGATCGACCGCTTCTGGCAGCAATCACTGGCTGGGGAGTGGCCTCGTTGCTGGTCTTATACATTTCGTAAGGAGCCAATTCTCGCCAGAACCTTTACACGACCCGTAGCAATTTACTGGCGCTCGATATATAATGTCTTGGCCGCCGAGGATCGATCCAGAGGTCGACGACGGTGAGCAGACGACGCAAGAATGACGAACGCCAAGGAGCAAACATGATCGTGGTACGACGCGGGAGACCGCGCGATCCCGGCCGTCGGACGACCGAGATCGACGATGTCCTGCGCGCGTTGTTGGCGCCCGGCGGGGCCGTCGCGCCACAGCGGCACGGGCGGTGGCGACCTCCTCTCGAAGTCTACGAGACGGAGATTGGTTTCATCGTCAATGCCGAGGTTGGGGGTATGGAGCGTGAACTAATCGACGTTGTGATCGAGGGCGACGTCCTCGTCATCACAGGAACGCGACCGGATGGCGGACCCTACGGTCGGCGGATGTATCACGAAGCGCGGATTCCCTATGGTGAGTTCGGCGCCGAAGTGGTGCTGCCGTTCGCGGTAGACGGAGACAGTGCCGAGGCAACGTACGACGGCGGAATTCTCCGCGTCGTTCTCCCGCGTCTACGAGGCCGCACGATTGTCCCTCGCTCGGCGCATGCGACGCGCGACACCGAATCGAAGTAACACGGAGCCAACACGGATGATAGAACTCGAACGCGACACACAGCAAATCAACGACGATCCTGGCGAGGGCACCCAAGAACAGCAATCGGAACAGGATCAGGAGCCCGCACAAGACGGGGAAGACCTCATTCTTCCTGTGTTGCCGCTGCGTGGCACGGTGGTGTTTCCGTTGACAATCGTTCCTTTGGCGGCAGCCCAGGCGCGGTCACTGCGCCTGATTGATGACGTCATGTCCGGTGACCGGACCGTAGCTATGGTGCTGCAGTCCGACGCCGAGCAGGAAGGCGCCGGACCAGACGACGTGCTTCGCATCGGAACCATCGCCACGATCCACCAGATGATGCGCGTGCCCGATGGCACCGTTCGCCTCGCCGTCCAGGGCGTGGAGCGGATGCAGATCATCGACTTCGTTCAGGAGGAGCCGTACCTCAAGGCCCGCGTCCAGCGGCGACCCGAAGAGGCGGAGGATACCGTCGAGACGCAGGCGCTCACCCGAAACACCCTTGAACTATTCCAGCGCCTGGTTGCACTGGTCCCTCACTTGCCGGATGAGCTCGTCACCGCGGCGCTCAACATCGACGATCCGCGCTTGCTCGTCTACACGGTGGCCTCCCATCTGCGCATGGAGCCGGATTCCCGCCAGGAACTGCTCGAACTCGACTCAGTCAAGGCCAAGCTGAAGAGCTTGAATGCCCTCATCGCCAAAGAACTCGAAGTGCTTGAACTGGGCAGAAAGATTCAGAGTGACGTCCAGGAGGAACTCGGCAAGAACCAACGCGAGTACTACTTGCGCGAGCAGTTGAAGGCCATCCAAAAGGAACTTGGTGAGGGTTCAGAGACTGATACTGAAGTCGCCGAGCTGCGCACCAAGATCGATGA
>JACDBO010000017.1 GCA_013694885.1 Chloroflexia bacterium
ACCCTCCTCCGGCCGAAAACATTGCGGCGGTCGCAATGCTCGCAGATCGAACGACACAATCCATAATCGCGGAACCGCGACCGGAACAAATACTATTCGGCTGCTCGTCGGTTCGAGAGAGACGTGCGCCGAGCCATTAGGAAGCGAGAGAACGCCGCGGCGTGGAGGGACGTCGCTCGTGAATCCGTGAGCGGTCCATCGTTGCAATGTGCCGATTTTTGCCTTGACGGTGTGGGGGTCCAAGAGTACAATTCCCCGCTGTGGCCGCTTCGGGCGGCCGCATGTGCGGTTGTGGCTTCTTTTCCTATTTCCCGAAGCCAATGAGATCAACCGTGAGACGGCAGGTGGCGCCGCAGCTGCGTGTTCACGCGGACTCGTCCGCGAAGGAACGCAGAGCACGGCTTGGCCCCCTGTCCGATTAGGAGCTTTTCGTGCCGACGATCAATCAGTTGGTTCGCAAGGGCCGCAAACGCGTCGTCAAGAAGACCAAGTCGCCTGCACTGCGCTTCACGAACAGCGCGGCCGGTCGGTATGCCGGCCGTCTGCGTGGTGGGACGAACTCCCCCCAGAAGCGTGGTGTCTGTACTCAGGTCAAAACGATGACGCCGAAGAAGCCCAACTCGGCACTGCGCAAGATCGCCCGCGTGCGCCTGACCAACAGCGTAGAGGTCACGGCGTACATCCCGGGTGAAGGGCACAACCTCCAAGAGCACTCCGTGGTGCTGATTCGCGGCGGCCGGGTCAAAGACCTCCCGGGCGTGCGATATCACATCGTGCGGGGCGCGCTGGATGCCCGCGGTGTAGACAACCGCAAACAAGCGCGGTCCAAGTACGGAACCAAGGCGCCGCGGAAGAGCTAGACCGGAAATTCCCGGCTGGCCTGACCGGTGCTATCGCCGACAGTCGGCGGAACTGAGCGCGTTGACGAAAAGCGGCACGACGTCTTCCAGGCGGCGACCGCTTTTTCGTCTGTCTGGATTATCGCGGCGGAAGCCGCGACCGGAAACGCGCGATAACCCGAAACGGTAGAGACGAGGCGCCGGACGAATCCGGCTTCGCCTTCAAGTGGAGACGGGGAGTACGATGCCGAGACGAGCGAAGATCGAGCGCCGCATCCCGAAGCCAGACCCGCGCTACAACAGCGAGTTGGTGGCCCGGGTCATCAACAAGGTTATGCAGCGGGGCAAGAAAGGTCTCGCCGAGCGGATCATGTACGGCGCGCTGACGATCATTCAGGAACGCACCGGTCGTGACCCGATCGAGGTCTTCGAGCAAGCGCTCGCCAACGCGACTCCGATGCTGGAGGTCAAGCCGCGCCGCGTCGGTGGCGCGACCTATCAGGTGCCGGTTCAGATCGAAGGTCAGCGACGGCAGTCGCTGGCGATCCGCTGGCTGCTGGCGTCGGCCCGCAACCGGCCGGGCAAGACGATGCAGGAGAAACTGGCGAACGAGTTGCTCGACGCCTTCAACGGCACCGGAGCGACCGTGAAGCGGCGTGAAGACACCCACCGGATGGCCGAGGCCAACCGCGCCTTCTCCCACTTCCGATTCTAGCGGGCGTCCAAAGACGCCGTGACACCTGGCGACGACGCTGGGTCCAGGCTGAAAGTAACAACGCATGAGTGCTGGAACCGTAGTACAACCAAACCTCGCTGATCCTCAGATCGCCCTGCGGCGGACCAGGAATATCGGCATCATCGCCCACATCGACGCCGGCAAGACGACGACGACCGAGCGCATCCTCTTTTACACGGGGCGCGTTCACCGGCCGGGCGAGACGCACGAGGGCGCGGCGGTCATGGACTGGATGGTCCAGGAGCGCGAGCGCGGCATCACGATCACCTCGGCGGCGACCACCTGCTACTGGCGCGATCATCGGATCAACATCATCGATACGCCGGGTCACGTCGACTTCACCGTGGAGGTGGAGCGTTCGCTTCGCGTGCTCGATGGCGGCGTGGTCGTCTTCGACGGCGTCGCTGGCGTCGAGCCGCAGTCGGAAACGGTCTGGCGCCAGGCCGACAAATACACCGTGCCGCGTATCTGCTTCATCAACAAGATGGACCGCACTGGTGCCAACTACCAACGCACGCTCGATATGATCGTCGACCGGCTCAAGGCCAAGCCGGCGCCGGTGCAACTGCCGATCGGGCAGGAGAGTTCGTTTCGTGGAGTGATCGACCTCATCAACTTGAAGGCGATCCTCTACGGCGACGACCTCGGACAGGATATTCAAGAGGTCGACATCCCGGCCGATCTGCGTGACGAGGCGGAGGCGGCGCGTCTGCACCTCGTCGAGTTGATCGCCGAGTCCGACGAGGACCTGATGACGCGCTACCTCGACGGCGAGGAAATTGGCGCCGAAGAGCTCGTGGCTGGATTGCGGGCGGCGACGCTGTGCAGCGAGCTGGTGCCGATCCTCTGCGGGAGTGCGCTCAAGAACAAGGGTGTCCAGCCGATGCTGGACTCCATTGTCGATTACCTTCCTTCGCCGCTCGATGTGCCGCCCATGGTGGGAATCGACCCACGTACCGAGAAAGAGTTGATCCGGGAGCCGGACCCGAACGCGCCGTTCTCGGCGCTGGCGTTCAAGATCGCCGCCGACCCGCACGTCGGCAAACTTGCCTATGTCCGCGTCTACTCAGGCATCATGCAAGCGGGCACCTACGCGCTGAACTCGACCAAAGGTCAGCGGGAGCGTATCGGTCGATTGCTTCAGATGCACGCCAACCACCGCGAAGAGATCACCGAGGTCGCGGCAGGCAACATCTGCGCGGTGATCGGTCTTAAGACGACGTTCACCGGGGACACGCTCTGCGACCCCAATGATCCGGTTCTGCTCGAGTCGATCACCTTCCCTGAGCCGGTCATCTCGGTTTCGATTGAGCCGAAGACACGGGCCGATCAGGATCGAATGGGGCAGGCGCTCTCGCGGCTTGCCGAAGAGGACCCGACATTCCGCGTGCGGACCAATGAGGAGACCGGCCAGACCGTCGTCGATGGGATGGGCGAGTTGCACCTCGAAGTCATCGTCGATCGGATGATGCGCGAGTTTCGCGTCGATGCCAACGTCGGGCGACCACAGGTTGCTTACCGCGAGACGATCACGCTGCCGGTTCGCGCCGAAGGTCGGCATGTCCGGCAGTCCGGCGGTCGTGGTCAGTACGGCCATGCGGTCGTCGAGTTCACACCGCAAGAACGTGGTGTGGGCTACGAGTTCGAGGACGGCATCGTCGGCGGCTCGGTTCCGCGCGAGTTCATCCAGCCAGTTAACGCCGGCATCCGTGAAGCGCTGGACACCGGTGGCCCGGCGGGCTACCCCATCGTCGACCTCAAGGCGCGGATCGTCGACGGTTCGTACCACGATGTCGACTCTTCGGAGATGGCGTTCAAAATAGCTGGATCGCTGGCGCTGAAAGAAGCGCTCCGACGCGGTAAGCCAGTGATCCTCGAACCGGTCATGAGCGTTGAAGTGACCACCCCGGAAGAGTTCATGGGCGACGTGATCGGTGACCTGAATTCCCGTCGTGGGCAGATCCACGGTATGGAGGAGCGCGCCGGCGCCCAGGTCGTGCGGGCCAATGTTCCGCTGGCTAACATGTTTGGATACGTCACCGACTTGCGGTCAATGACTCAGGGCCGGGCGACATCGTCGATGGAGTTCGACCACTACGCGCCGTTGCCGGAGAACATTGCGCAAGAGTTCATCGCCAAGGCACAGCGCACCTAAGACCCGAAACCAGGGGCGCGCCGCCCCGTGTGACCGGCGCACGATGTGAAGACAGGAGTACAGGGAGTTAAACTGTGGGTAAGCAGCGATTTGAGCGAACCAAGCCGCACCTGAACGTGGGCACGATCGGGCACGTCGATCACGGCAAGACGACGTTGACGGCGGCGATCACCAAGACGCTGGCGCTGAGTGGCGGCGCCAGCTTCCGCGACTTCGCCAGTATCGACAACGCCCCCGAGGAGCGCGAACGCGGCATCACGATCGCGATCGCCCACGTCGAGTACGAGACGGCCAACCGGCACTACGCCCACGTCGATTGCCCCGGTCACGCCGACTACATCAAGAACATGATCACCGGTGCCGCCCAGATGGACGGGGCGATCCTGGTGGTCAGTGCGCCGGACGGGCCGATGCCCCAAACCCGCGAGCACATCCTGCTGGCGCGCC
>JACDBO010000023.1 GCA_013694885.1 Chloroflexia bacterium
CACGAAGAGCGCGCCGAGGCAGAGGTAGGGGCCGTAAGCGATGGTGTCGGTGCGGTCACGGCGCCGGGTGAGCAGCAACAGCAACCCCACCACGGCGGCGAGGAAGACGCCACCGAAGAGGGCCGGAACGACGCGCGGGAACCCGGCCATCGCGCCGATCATCCCGGCGAGGTAGACATCGCCCAAGCCGAACGGCGTCTCGTCGTCGTCGCCCTGGCCGAAGAGGATGCCGGCCAGCAGATAGCCGAGACCGAAGATGGCGCTGGCGGCAAGTGCGGCGAGTACGGAGTTCGCCAGCGCGGGCAGGCCCCGCGCCAACGCGAAGGCGAGCCCAGCCAAAACGCCCGCGGCCACGACGCTGGTGTGGATGTAGCGCGTCCACCAATCGACCAGCAAGATGGTCAGCAACGGCAACGCAAAAATGAAGCTCG
Source organism: Chloroflexia bacterium (assembly GCA_013694885.1). Lineage (GTDB taxonomy): Bacteria > Chloroflexota > Chloroflexia > Thermomicrobiales > UBA6265 > JACDBO01. The sequence continues at coordinate 432 of JACDBO010000023.1, forward strand.
CGACGAAGTCCAGGGAGGCGCCGAAGTTGTGCGCCGCGACGCCGGCGTAAGCGGCGACCGCCAACTCGAACAGCAGCCGAACGCCGCGGTGTTCGGCTGCTGGAGGGGCACTCGTTGGCTGCCGCACCAGCGCCATCTGGATCAGGACGGGTAGCAGGGCCATCCAGGATGCACGCGTTCCCGGTCCAAAGGAAGGGCGCCGCTCCGCCTGCACGAGGCCGATCACCCAGACGGCGGCGCCGGCGAACAGCCCGAGCACCGCGGCCGCGAGCACTCCTATCGGGAACCTCCTCTCCGGCCCTGTGCACGGCTGACGAGCGGCCCGAACAGAGCATCGGCTTTCATGCGCATCTCACCGTCAGTATACCGGCGGGACACCAGGGGGCCAGCGCCAGCCGCCTAGGCGGAATCACCTAGTGGGCGGATGGGAAAGCGCTTGTGGCGCTTCGCGCGGAGGTAACGTAGGCTGGGAGTGCATCGTCCCTTACACAAGTTCTGTCTCGGATCGAGGTTGTCGTCACATGGATCGGTCGATCTTCGCCGTCAGAACGCTCAAAAGTGTGTTCGAGGCGTCTCGGCGTCGCGTCGCGACTGGTTCGCTCGGTGCGGGGTCGCTGATCGCGCGGGTCACCGCGCTGCCCACCTTAGCCATTACGTTCTGTTTTGTCCTCTTCTTTCTGTTGATGGTCAACGTCGACATCGTGCGCAACGAGGGTGCTACCGCCGCTGGCTCCGGCTCCCCCCTTGGTGGCGACTTCATTGCGTTTTTCAATGCCGGGCGGATCGTCGCCGACGGTGACGGGAGTGACCTCTACGATTGGGAGCGGCAGGTTGCCGGGCAAGCGCGGGCGCTCGGCGTCGCGACCGTCGATACCGTCATGCCGTTCCCTTATCCGGCGTTCGTGGCCGCGCCGTATGCGCTGCTGGCCCGGATGCCGTACGTGTGGGCCTATGTGTTGGCCACGCTTGCGATGTTCGCCGCGGCGATCGCGGCGGTGCTGCTCCTGCGTCCCGTCTCGCCGACGGTGCGGGCGCAGCCGCTCTTGGTCACGCTGGGGGTGCTCGCCTCGCAGCCGCTCCTGCAAGTGATGTATGGGGGGCAGACGGTTGCCTTCTCGCTCCTTTGCTTCGCGGGGAGTTACGCCGCGCTGCGACGTGAGCGGGATGTGGCCGCCGGGGTGTGGCTTGGACTCCTGCTCTACAAACCACAGCTCGCCGTGCCGCTGCTCGCGCTCCTCCTCTGGCGAGGCCGCTGGCGCGTTGTCGCGGTCGCCGGAGCGGTCGGCATCGCCCTGGGTAGCGTGGGTCTCGCGATTGCCGGGCCGGATTGGCCCCGGCAGATGCTGGCGTTGGTCGGCAGCACAGGCTACACGGCTCAGGAGCGATTGAACGGTCCGCAGATGATCTCGCTGATGGGCGTCGCCGAACAGATCTTTGGGGCGAAGAGTCTCTGGGCATACGCCGTCGCGGGTGTGCTCGGTCTCGGCGCCTTGGCGCTGCTGCTCCGCGTCTGGCGACATGCGAAACCGGAGCGGGCGACGTTCTCGCTCCAGTTCGGGCTGGCCATCGTCGTCACGCTGTTGGTCAGCCCGCACGCGCTCTACTACGAAGCCGGCCTGCTGGTGCTGCCGGCTATCGCCCTCATCGACCACTGGCGATTCGCGGACACGGAAACGGGCGGCGAGCGCCCCACGCCGTTCCAGCGGCTGACGCTCGTCGTTCTTTTCCTGGTCGGTCATGTGCGCTTTTTCGTGCCCGCCGGTGCGGTCGACCTCTTTGCGGTGTTTCCCATCGTTCTCGGGGTGCTGCTGTGGCAGGCACTTGTCAGTGGTGATGACGCAACCGCGACGGCGCCCGAAAGGTGGGCTCTGACTCGGAGCGCGCGGCAGGCTCCTCCTGGCCTGGTGGTGCCAGATCGACCGTGATTCGGATAAAGCGACGAGATGTCGCCGGAGGACAGCGACGTTACCATGATCTCTACAGCCAGACCGATAGTGACTTCCTTTCGCGTGGCTGCTGTACGGCGCGCTCAGCCCGATGTCATCGGCGTAATGGTGCTCCTTGTCCTGACCGCGGTCGGTACATGGTTTCTGCTGCATGGCGGGACGACAATCGGGCTCGACTCGGCTACCTTCTTCTACCCGATGTACTCCTTCCTCGGGGAACGGTTGGCGTCGTTCGACATCCCTGGCTGGAACCCCGCCCAATTCTCCGGCGCTCCCTTTGCCGCGGACCCAGAGTCGGGCTGGATGTACATGCCGGCGATGCTCTTGTTTGCCATCCTACCGCTCGCGGACGCCGCCAAGGCGTTCGTCTTTTTCCACTTTGTCCTGGTTGGACTTACTACCTATGCCTTAGCGCGGGTGCTGGGGCTGAACATGCCCGGCGCGCTCACGGCGGCGGTCGTCGCTGAGTTCGCGGGATTCTTCTTTGTCATGTCAGTGGTTATCCCGATCTTCGTTCAGGTCGCGGCCTGGTTGCCGCTGACCATGCTCGGTATGGAGTTGGCGATCAGGAGCCGGTCGCGGCTGACGCGAATCGCCTGGTGGGGGGTGGCGGGCTTTGCGTTGAGCCAGATTCTCGGCGCTTGGCTGGGGCAGGGCGCCTATTTTGCGTTGCTCGCGTTGGGGAGCTACGTGGTCTACCGCACGCTCTTCTCTCCGCCCGTGGCCACCCTCCGGCTTCGGGATCGGCTGATGGCGCTCTGCTTACATGGTGGCGCGGTGCTGGTAGTCAGCTTCAGCCTTGCTGCCGCCGGCGTCCTGCCCCGACTGGAGTACCGTCAGCTCTCGAACCTGGCCCAGGGATACCAGTTGACCGAGGACACGACCGGTGGGTGGGCGCCACTGTCGGTCTATGGACCGCTGCTGGCTCGCGCAAACACGCTGTTCTACGTTGGGGTCGTGACAGTGGCTCTCGCACTGATGGTGCCCCGTCTCGCCTGGAAGCGTCCGGCCATCCCCTATTTTGTGTTCCTCTCGCTTGGTACCCTCGCGCTCACGACGGTTAACACGCTGCCGGAGTCCCTGACCGCCATCTTCGGACTGTTGCCACAGATGGTGGAGGATTTCCACCGGCACAACCCTCAGCGAGTCATGATGGTCTTCTATCTCGGCCCGGCGATCATGGCGGGGGCGGTGATCAGCGCGCTGCGACGCTGGCCGCTCGTGAACGCATTGCTCATCATCGTCCTCTTCGCGGATCTCATCGTTGTGGGACGTGTCATCGTTGCTGAACACGGCTTCAAATCCGACCTTGATGCGTACTACGAGCCGCATGGGGCGGCTGCCTTTCTGGAGGAGCAGGGAGCGGCGCAGCCAAGCCGCTATTTCGGCTACGATCCACGGTTATCGTCGCTCATGGGCAACGGACTGCAGATGCTCTACATCGATTTCTGGCGCGATCCGGCGGTGGGCTCGCTCCTCGTCACCAACCAGGCGACCGTCCACGGGTTGCACGACATTCAAGGCTACAACCCCCTTCACCCCGCGCCCTACACCGAGCTCATCGCCGCCATGAACGGCTATCCGCAGGACTACCACGGGACCAACGTCTTCGCGTCGGGACTTGGCTCACCGCTGCTCGATCTCATGGGCACGCGCAACGCCGTCGTTCCCTCCGCGGTGCCCCCAGGACGACCGGATCTGCTGCACTTGAGCCAGGACTGGCCGACCGTCTATCAGGACGAGATGGTGCGGGTGTTGGAGAATCCGGAGGCGTTGCCACGGGCGTGGCTGGTCCATGAAGCGCGGCAGGTAGCGGACGGGGATGCGTTGGGGCTCTTGGTGTCGGGTGCGGTCGATCCCCGTTGGGTGGCGCTGCTGGAGGATCCGGTACCCGCGCTCGGCGTCCCGGCCGACTCGACCGCGGACACGGCGGTGGTGACGACGTATGAGCCGGATCGCATCCTCATCGAGACGCACTCCCAGGCGGCGAGTCTGTTGATGTTGAGTGAGAGCTACGATCCGAACTGGCGTGCCTACGTCGATGGGGAGCGTGTGGAGCTGTATGTCGCCGACCATGCGCTGCGGGCAGTGCCGGTGCCGACGGGGGCGCACACCGTCGAGCTGCGGTACGAGTCGCTGGCGCTGCGAGGCGGGATGGCGATCTCGGTCGGAGCGTACGCGGTGCTGGGGGCGGTATGGGCGGCCGCGGGATGGGCCGGGGTGCGTCGGCGGCAGGCACACGCGGGCAACCATCGCTGACGACGTGCATGTCAGCAGCTCAGGCCGGGAGGCGGTGGGCTCGCGTCAAGCGGGTGCCGTGCAATTGGACGATTCGCGGCGTGCCGTGGCCAGCGCCAGGAGGGCCATCCCGGCGAGCGGCAGGGCCACCCACGGCGCGGACGCGGGTGAGTCGAGATCGGCGCGCAATGGGGCCGACCACATACCCAACCAGAGCAAGGAGAGGAGCCACGTCGGTGGTGCGGGCCGAAGGAGCAGGGGCACGGCGAGCACCAGGCCGTCGTAGAGGAACCCGTGTGGGTTGACCATGACGCTCACGAGGACGGCCGCCGAGATCGTGGTCGGCAAGGATGCTCGGCGGGCGGTCCAGCCAAGGGCGAGGAGGCCAGCGGCAAAGAGGATTAACGCCGCTGGTTCGGCCACAGCGTCCGGCGTCAGGGCCCGACCCAGCGCGGGGAGCGAGAGCATCTTCCAGCTGAGCGGGACAGCGACGCCATCGCGGTAGAGGTCGGAGGTCAGCAGCTCGACGTAGGCTCGCGTCCCGTCGATGCCGACGAGACCCACCGAGCCGGCGCCCAATATCCCGGCGACGAGCGACCACGCGCGGAGCGCGCGCCACTGGCGCCGCGCGATGAAGAGCACGGGAGCGGCAAGAAAGAGCTGGGGTTTGAGCGCCCCGAGACCGAGGACGGCCCCGGCCGAGAGTTCTCGACCCGCGAGGAGCAACCGCGCGCCGATAGTCCAGAGGGCAAGCCACAGCGCCGCGTTCTGTCCCGAGCCCAGATTGTCGACGATCGGGTAGCTGGCGAGCAGCAGCACGGCGACGTGATGGCCGGGTACATGGCCGCGCAGTGGCGAGACGGCCCAGAGAAGCCGGAGGGAACCGACGATGAGCGTGACACTCAGCACGGTCCAGATGGCGACGGCGACCGAGTAGGGGAGCGCCGCCTACGGAGCGAAGAGCACCGCCGCGACTGGAGGCAACAGATACAGGTTCTGGTCCGGATTGGGAATGCCGAGCACCGCGGCTTGACTC
>JACDBO010000198.1 GCA_013694885.1 Chloroflexia bacterium
CGGCGGCGGCCGGGGCCGCCGAGGAGGGTCTGGTCATCGTGCAGATCGGCGCGGCGTATGACGTTGCCGACTGCGCGCCACTTGTGCGCGCCGCCCGCGAGTCGGCCATCGCCGACGCCCGGGCTCAGGCCGAGGTTCAGGCCGAGCTGCTCGACGTGGCGCTGGGCGAGGTAGTCGCCTCCGCCGATGGGGGAAGCGACCTGGCGAGTGGCGCGGATCCGTACGGACTCGCGTCGTCCGCCGGCACATGCCAACGCCCGCCAAGTGCTGTCTATCCGGGCGTTCCGGTGACGTTGCCGGGTTTCGACCCCACCGCACCAGTCGAGGTCGAGGTCTACGCGGCGGTCAACCTGACCTTCGCGATCGAATCGACTGAGGCGACTCCAGCGGCGTAGGGAGAGGGCCCTCACAAACGAAGGGCCGAGGGCCGAGTGAGGTGCTGTCTCGGCCCTCGAACCTCGAACCTCGGCCCTTCATTGAGGGCTTTCCGCCGACCGCCAGGCGGTCGGCGGTGGTTGTCCTAGTCGAGCGACGAGCCGGTGCCGGTGGCCGGCATGGCGTTCACGATCAGGGGGGTGGCGGCGGCGAGGACTTCTTCTGTCGTCAGCGCCGTCTCGAACGCCTCCGGGAACGGCACCTCGCCGTTCAGGAAGTTGAGGTAAGCGGCGTGCCGCGCCTCGACGCCGTGGATCGTCAGCGCCGCGGTCAGCAGCTCATCCTCTTCGATCAAGAACTGGGCGGCACCGGTGTAGGCGCCCGTCCCGAGGTTTTCGAGCACACCGGCGGTGGCGACGTAGCTATTGACGTCGGTGACGCCGAAGTCGTACATCGCTTCCTCGACCGGCTCCCCACCGAGGTCGCCGATGACCGCGATCAGGGTGTCGACATGGGCCTGCTCATGCTCGCCGATGTTGACCAGGCGACCGTAGACAGCTTCGCCGTACTCGGCGTCCGCGAAGTCGCTCTCGCCGAATTCTTCGTTGAAGGTACGGTAGAACGTCGCTTCGAGGTGCTCAAGCGTCAGCGCGTAGTTCAGGACATCGACGGGACCGCCGAACTCCTGCGCCATCGCCGAGCGGAAGCCGAGGGCCGCCGGGGTGACGAACGCTGCCGCCGCGACACCGCCAGCGGCAAATTTCGCCGAGTTGCCGAGCAAGCGGCGCCGCGAAAGCGGCAATCGCTGCGCTGCGTGCAGCGTCTCGATCATCGATTCATGGTAGTTCGTTCGGGTGATTCCTCGCATCGCATCTGCTCCTCGCATCTGTGCCGGGTTCGTCGCCCCGGTCCGTCCTGTGCGGCACATCGCCGCCCTTGCCAGCCTCACCATGAGGGCGGCGCTAGGAAACGATGAACGGGCCGGCGATCTCGAGCACCTCTTCCGGCGTCAGCGGCGTCTCGAACGCGGCTGGGAACGGGTCCTCGCCGATCGTCAGGTTGAGATACGAGGCATGACGCGCCTCGACGGCGACGATCGAGCCGGCGGCGTTGAGCAAGTCGACATTCTCAATCGCGGCCGCCGCACCGTCGTAGGCGGAAACGCCGGTGTTCTCGAGCGCGGCGGCAACCATGAGGAAGCCATCGGCATCTTCATAGCCGAAGTCGTACTCGGCTTCTTCGACCGGTTCGCCACCGAGGTCGGTGATAACGCTGACCAGTGTGTCGACGTGTTCGCCCTCGTGGTCCCGGACCAGGGTCAGATTGTCGTAGACGCCCGCTTCGAAATCCTCGGCCGAGAACTGGTCGATCCCGTCCCGATAGAAGGCGAACTCCAGGTGCTCCAGCGTCAGCGCGTAGTTGAGCACATCCAGGTCGCTCTCGAACTCCTGCGCCGCGACCAACCGGGTGAAGGCTGGTGACGCAGCGAACGCCATTGCCGCGGCGCCACCGGCCGCCACCTTGGCGCCACCGGAGAGGAGACCCCGCCGGCTCGCTACCCGCAGACGTTGCTCATCGACCGCGTCCAGAAACAGCGTATGCAATTCCCGCATCTCGTACCTCCACTCGACCGAATCGCTCGCGAGTCGGCGCGTGCCGCCGCAAACTGATAGCCTGTGTCCGGTCACAGCGACCGGCCACTAAGCTCCTTACGATGAGACGTTTCTCGCGCGAGTTTGGATCATTCTCGAAGGAGAAGCGGACGCCTTAGCCGAAATAACTTTTGGCTGATGAGCGTGGGAAATCGCTCACCTTGGCGTGTGTGCGCCAGGGTGAGCGTTGCGGATCGGGGGGCATCTGACTCGGCGCTCGACCCTTGTTCAGGAGGCGGCGGGGTCGAGCTGGGCGACGAGGATCGGGTCGGAGGTGGGACCAGGGCTGCCGAGCGGACCGGGTTCGACCGTGACCGCCAGCGTCTGGTAGCGGGCCCTGTCGGCGGCGACGGCCACCTCGGACGTTGACTCGCCGAACGCACCGACGGGCACCGGCGGCGCTCCATCGTCGCCGATCAGCCAGACCTGATAGACCTCGTCCTCGGCGACCTCGGGAAGATCATGGACCGAGAGCATGAAGACGCCGCGATCCTCGAAGTACGCCAACTCAGCACCGGAACCGGGGGCCGGGCTGGCGAGCTGCACGGCGATGGTCTCGCCGCCAGCGTCACGCTCCTGGTCCTGATCCCGCTGAAGGGTGATGTTCCAGAGTACCAGGCCGGCGGAGACGACCAGGAGGACGAGCGCGGCCGTGGCCCAGAGCCAGACAGCGCGTGAACGAGGCCGCATCTCCCGCACCGTGGTCGGCGCCGGCGGCTCGTCGGGCCGTTCCGCCGGCCGGGCCGGCTCCTCGCGCTCAGTTGTCTGTTCGCGAACCGACTCATGCTGAAGCGCCGACTGGATGCGATAGCGCAGGATCGGTGAAGGCTCCCGCTCGTCGACCGCGAGCGGGAGGGCGGTCACCACCGCCCAGAGCTCGGATAGCTCGGCCTGGCAGGCGACGCACGTTGAGGCGTGGGCAAGCACAAGCTGCCGCTCCTCGGGTGTCGCCGCGCCGAGCGCGACCGCACCGAGCAGGTCCTCATAGTGTTGATGATCGCGGCGCGTTCCTCTAGGTTCCACGTTCCCCACCCTGGTGCGCCCGTCCATCGTGTCCATGTGCGTCGGCAGGTGCCGACAGTACGGTATGCATCTTTTTCAGTCCGAGACGAAGTCGACCCTTGATCGTCCCCAGCGGGACTTCCGTCCGCTGGGCGATCTCCTGATGAGTCAGTCCTTCGAAATACGCCAGCTCAATTGCCTGCTTCTGCTCGGCCGGCAGGGTATCGACCGCCGCCCGCACCTCGTCGCGCGTCAGGCGGATCGAGACCTCGCGCCAGACATCGGGCACGGACAGCACAGCTTCCACATTTTCCAGGGGCACAGGCCGCGGACGACGATCGAGATAGCGCCGCCGCGCGTCGATCGCCCGGTTATGGACGACCGTGAGCAGCCAGGCGCGCACGTTGCCGCCGCGCGTGGGATCGAAGGTGTCCGCCCGCCGCCAGACCTGCATGAACGCGTCCTGCACGGTCTCTTCGGCGAGCGAGGCATCTTCGAGGATCCGATAGGCAAGGCCGAACGCGAGTCGCCCGAACCGGTCGTACAAGCCGACCAAGGCCGATGGGTCGCCTCTGGCGACCGCCGCGATGAGTTCGTCGTCGCCCGGCTCGACCACGGATCCCCCACTGTCAGCTAGTACGCCACATGGAGTGGCCGCGGATCATTCCTGGCGAAGCGTAGCAGTTTCTCCGAGGCGCTTATCAGCGTTGGTCACCGGGCCAATCGGTCCATGCTTGGATGGCGGGCGATTGTCGAACATTCTCTCGAATACTCGCCACACAAGCATCAGGTCAAAGGCCGGGGCGCACGCGGGAAGCTCAACCAGGCGTTCTCGGATGAAGAAGGAATACGGGATGGTCAGGTGCGATGCGGGCGAGCGCGGCATCGTCGGCGTCGGCGCCCACCCCGAATTGAGAACGAGTCATCGCGCCCCAGCGCTGGAGATAGGCGCGCAGGATGGGTTGCTTGGCGTCGTCGGCGATCTCCGTCGCGGTGAACCGGTCGCGCCGCCGGCCGGCGCGCATCTCGGCTTCCCCGGCGGCGCGCAGATTTCGCACCCAGTCGGTCGTGCCGCGTGGAGCGACCAGATAGCGCGCCCCGTCGAGATCGAGCGGGTTGACGGGCACGGTCTGCATCCCGCCGGAGCGGCGCCGGGGCACGGAGAGCACATGCGCGCCCTGTGGCGTGATCCCGAGGCGGGAGATGATGACGCGGATCGCTGGATTCGCGATCTTGCAGACGATCACGCCTGGTCGCTGATACATCAACGGGCTCCTTCTCACGTCGTCGTTCCCGCCCATGGCAGGTGGAGTAGTGGACCAACTCGCTCGGCCGTGGGGAGCTGATCGCGTAGCCTCTCTATCGCAAATGAGCGGCCGCGGGCTCTGGCCTCAGCTACAATCGCGACGCGTCGGAACGTGGCGGCACAACAGAAGCTCAAGGGGAGGACTAACCACTTGTGAACGAGACTGATCTCCAGGCGCCCGACGCGGAGATCCGCGACGTCGCGGTGATCGGCGCGGGGCTGTTGGGTTCACAGATCGCCGCACTCACCGCGGCGAGCAGGCGACCGGTCCGGCTCTACGACGTTGCCGAGGACGCCGCAGCCGGCGCCGTTGAGCGCTTGCGAACGATGTTGACACCGGTGATCGACCGCGGTGCTCTCGACTGGGATCTTGAATCCGTGCTTGGGCGAATCACGCCGAAGCCCTCGCTGTCCGAGGCGGTGAGCGGTGTCGACCTCGTCGTCGAGGCGGTTCGCGAGCATCTACCGACGAAACGGGACGTGTTCGCGGAGATCAGCCGGCTGAACCCGACGGCGCTGCTGGCGTCCAATAGCTCGTCGATCCCATCGTCCGCGCTCGCCGATGTCGTGGCCGACCCCGCTCGCCTGGTCAATCTGCACTTCTTCAGCGAGTTCTGGCAACGGTCGATGGTCGAGGTGATGGGCTGCGGGCAGACGAGCGAGGCCACGGTGGCGACAATGGCCGCCTTCGGCCGCTCGCTCGGACTGGTGACGGCCGTGGTCCACGGCGAGAGCAAGGGGTTCATCATCAACCGGGTCTGGCGCGCGGTGAAGCGAGAGGCCCTCCGGGTCGTGGACGAAGGGCACGCGGCGCCGGAGGATGTCGACCGCCTCTGGGCGCTCTTCTTCGGCACGACGATCGGTCCGTTCGGGATCATGGACGAGATCGGTCTGGATGTGATCGCCGACATCGAAGAGAGCTACATCGCCGTCGCCACCGACCCGGCCGACCGCACCTCGCCGACGCTGCGCCGCCTCGTCGCCGCTGGACAGCTCGGCCGCAAGACTGGCCAGGGCTTCTACCACTACCCAGGAACGAAGGACTCAGTCCTCAGTCCTGAGGACTGAGTCCTTCGCGGGCCGCCGCCTTCGGCCGCGCTGCGCGACGCGGCCGCGGCGGTAGGGTTGGTAGGTGGCGTTGATGTAGGCGCCGAAGAGGAGCAGGTGGGCCAGTAAGTAGAACCAGATCAGGAGGAGGGAGAGGAAGGCGAAAGCGGAGCCGATGCGGTTGAACCCTTGCACGAGACGGAGATAGAGAGGGAAGACCTGGGTCATGAGCACGAAGAGGACGGCGATGGTGACTGCGCCTGGCACGATATCGTCGACGCGCTGACCGGCGTTGGGCACGACGCGAAAGAGCATCCCGAAGAGCGCGGT
>JACDBO010000100.1 GCA_013694885.1 Chloroflexia bacterium
TCCCCGACTGAACCTGCGCCTCCAGGGTGCGGACCACGTCGGCCGACTCAATCGCCACGAGTTCGATTGTGCCGCCGGTCGCTTCCTGGAATCCGGCGACAACGACGTCCTGGTAGACCTGCGCCTCCTGTTCCGCAAGCGCGATCGACATGCGCACCGTCTGGCCACTGTAACTCCTGAGCTGGAGATCCTCCGCTGCCACCGGGGATGGCGATGCCGCCGGCGACGGAGACGCCTGCCTGGCGCTCGCCCGCTGCGCACCAAGCGCCACGGTCAGCACCGGGACGGAAACGCCGAGCGCACCCGCCCGCGTAAGCAGCTCACGCCGGCTGAGTTGACCCGCCAGATGCTTGTGGACCAACTGGTCCGCGACTGAACGCTGTCGTCCCTCTTCGGAGAAAGTCATAACCCCTCCTTTTGGAAGGTAAAGTCGTTCGGATCGCCCCGATGCGATCCGCCTTCGCGACATCAGGCGCTAGCCTTTCACCGCGCCACTCAGATACCCGCTCCGGATCCAGCGCTGCAGTACCAGCGTCAGCAGGATCACGGGAACCGCAAGGATCACGGAGAAGGTCGCAACATCAGTGACCGTGCCGCGGCTCGCATAATAATAGGTGATGAGCGGCAAGGTCCGTTCCGTCAGGAAGAGATAGATGGCGTAGAGGAGGTCGTTCCAGGAGTCGAGCCAGGCGAAGATGCCGGCGACCGCGATCCCCGGCAGGGCCAGCGGCAGCACGATCCGGACCAGCGTTCCGATGCGCCCGGCGCCATCGACAGCGCTAGACTCTTCAAGGTCGCGGGGAATCACCTCGAACGTCCCCACGAGGACCCACGCCACCAACGGCAGCGTGCGAATTAGGTGCGCCATGATCAACCCGAGATTCGTGTCGTTCAGACCCCAGGAAAAGAAGTTGCTGGCAATCGGGGTGGCGATGATGACCTCCGGGAACATCCGGGTGAAGAGCAAGCTGAGGACGATCAGGTAGCGAGTGCCTCTCGGCAGCCGCGAGATGACATAGGCGGCTGGCGCGGCAATCAGGATCGCCAGGATTGCGGTGCCAAAGGCCACGATCAGGCTGTGCTGCAAGGGGGGACCGATGATCTCCCAAGCCAGCAGGCGCTGCCAGTTCTCCCAGGTGAGATTTTCGATCAGATAGGACGGCCTGGGGGCCGTAGCGTCCGCCAGGCTGCTCACGGAGACCTTGAACAGCACGTAGAGCGGCAGCAAGAGCACGCCACCGATCAGGATTGCCAATAACCAGAATCCGAGGTTCTCCCAGGCGAAGCCGCGACCGGGCTCCCGGACGACCGTTGCCTGCTCGGGTGCTTGTGGCTCGGCGGCGGTTACGCTCATCGCTCCACCTCGGCACGTCGCTCGACCAGGAAGATGTAGGCGATCACGAACACGACGATCATGAAGAGCAGGAGAACGGCCGCGGCGGATGCCGTGTTCGTGTTCCCGGCCTGGTAATCGAAGTATACGAAGGAACTCATCACGGGGATTGCCTGACCAGCAAGCACGAGCGCAATGTCAAAGATGCGAAACGCGTCGATCGCGCGGAGGATCAGGGCCATCGTGATGGCCGGCATCAGCAGCGGGATGGTGTGGTGCCAGAACTTCTGCCAGCCCCCGGCCCCGTCGATACCGGCCGCTTCGTAGATGTCACCGGGGATCGCTTCCAAACCCGCGAGCAGGATCAGGACCACGAGCGGCGTCGCCTTCCAGAGGTCGGCGAGGGCGATGGCGAACATGCCCCGAAACCCGCTTTGCTGCCAGTAGACCGGTACATCGATGATGCCCAGGTCACGCAGAATCTCATTGAGATAGCCGTTGAAACCGATGAAGTAGAGCATGGCCGCACCGGCCACCAGTGTCGGCACGCCCAGCGGCACGAGGACGATCGACCGGAACAGACCGCGCCCCCGGAACCCACGCGCGAGCATCAAGGCGATGACAATCCCGATAACCATCTCCATCGTGACGCCGATCGCCGTGATCCCGAGCGTGTTGATAAACGCGTCCTTGAACTGACTGCGGTTCACAATTTCGCGATAGTTTCCTAACGTGACGTTCTGCGTTCCCGCCTCGACGAAGCTGAAGTAGAACGACTGGGCCACGGGAACGAGCATGAAGAAGAAGACATAGAGGAAGAGCGGCGCCACCATCGCGACTTCGAGCCAGTGGCGGGAAAACCACCGCGAGAGTCCACCCGGCCGTCTCCATACGTCTTTGGCTGGCACAAGCGGGCGATTAGTCACCGCTGGTGCGTATTCCGTTGCGCCTCGACGAGCCATAGCTCCTCACTTCCATCCCACGGTCCCATATCCGGAGAGTACAGCGAGCGGACGATCGAGGATGTGTCGAACCTTGGAAGGCACAGATAAACACGCCTGTCGGTGGCCCCCGCTCCTTGGTTGTCACGGTCCACACAACTTCGTGACATTTCGCCACCTATATTTAGCACGGTGGATGCCACTGACCTCCGCACACAATCCCGCTTCGCGGATCGGTCCCGAGTTCCTCGACGAGTCCCAGTTGCGGCTGCGCTCTTGCGGTAGATACACCCAACGGCGCGGCTCGTCAAGCACCTCGCCTGTTTTCAGGAGCGCCATGCGATTACCCAGGCGTTTTCCGGGTGCGCACGTCTCGCGAAGTGAGCTGGACGGAGGAGAGCAAGCCAGCGATGCGGAACCAGCGTGAGAACCCGCACGATCACCTCATGCGGAGAACCTCGACTGGAGTAGGTTCGCGGCGCGACCTCATGCGGCGCGGTTCCAGTATGGCTATCACGGCCGCGATGCCGAGCCACCTCATGACCGCGCGGAAACCGACGGTGCGGGAGGTGTCCACCAGCGACCCGCCGGTCGGCTCCTCGATCGTGGAGCCCAGGTGGCTCCGCACCGACTTGGCCGGTCAGCGGATCACGGCGGTGCTGGCCACCGACGGCCCCGGTAAGGACTTTGAGCACGCCGCCGTTCAGAAGTTTGTCGAAGCCACAGGAATCCAGGTCAACAACCTCGGCGGCCCCGAGGCGATGACGGATCGGCTCGTGTCCTACCTGCGTATCCTCGGCGCCCAGGCACCGGACATCGATGTCTGCATGATCGACATGATCTGGCCGAGCATTATGCACCACCATGCCGTTGACCTGACCGACGCATTCCGGGCGCGGAACATCGAGGTACTCGGGCCGATCGTCGAGAACAACACCATCGGCAGCAAGCTCGTCGGGATTCCGTGGCATGCCGATGCCGGGCTGCTCTACTATCGAACCGACCTACTCGCGAAATACGGGTACGGTGGGGCCCCAGAGACGTGGACCGAGCTCCAGGACATGGCCACAGAGATTTCAGCCGGCGAACGGGGCGCGAACCCGGCATTCTCCGGTTATGTATGGCCGGGTGCGGCATCCGAGGGGCTGACCTGCAATGGCCTGGAGTGGCAATTTTCGAATGGCGGCGGCACCATCATCGAGGATGACGGCACGGTCAGCGTCAACAACGAGCAAGTCATCGCCATGTTCGAGACAGCCAGGGATTGGGTGGGCACCATCTCGTCGGCGGGCGTGACGGACTTCAACCAAGTGGATGCGCGAGGCGTCTGGCGGGACGGGAACGCCGCCTTCATGCGAGGCTGGTCAGGCGTCTACGTCGCAAGCAACGCTATGGATTCGGGTATCCGCGGCAAGCTCGACGTGACGCAGCTACCAGTGGGCGAAGCTGAGGGCGCGCGGCGCGCGGCAACACTCGGTGGCTGGCAAATCATGGTCTCTCAGTATTCCAAGCGTCCGGACGCCGCAATCGAGTTCGCGAAGTACTTGACGAGCAGAGAACTCCAGAAAGCCTACGCTATCGAGCGGTCGCTCCTGCCGACAATTATTGACCTCTATTCGGACGTGGATGTTCAGGCGGCGAACCCGCACTTCGCGAAGATCGTCGATGTACTCAACAGCGGCGGGGTCATACGACCGTCGAACGTGGCCGCCGACCTCTACGGCGAGGTGTCGACGGTCTACTCCACCACCCTGAATCTCATCCTCGCGGGACAGGTGACCAGTGTCCCCGCTTCCATCGAGGGTCTCGCGCGGCAACTTGAAGACATTATGTCCGAGCTCTAGTCATCTGAATCATTCCAGGGAGTGGAACAGCTCACTACCTACCCCCGCGCCGGGCGAAAATCCTCGGCGATGAGTTGCAGCCGTTCCTGACCGTTCCAGCGGTTTATCTGGAGCGTTCCGGCGAGGTCGATGCTTCGCTCCAGCACGAGTTCGCGCGAGCGGTCAGCGGCACCCCAGCCGATCGCCTCCACCTTGCCACGGCCCGCCTGGATCGTGATGCGCAGGTGGCGCCGGTCGGCCCCCATCGCCGTGTAGCGCAGCACTCGCGCGGCGCGAAGTCGAAAGACGGGTGTCTCGTTGCCCTGGCCGCAGGGTTCCAGCGCGTCCAGCAGGCGGGCCGTGTCGAGGGTCAGCCGGTCGGCGGGCAGGTCGGCGGCGAGGTCGATGGTCCTGAACATGGGGAGGTCCAGGTCGAGGCGGGCGACCGCCGCCAGCATCCCCGCCTCGAAGGCCGCCAGGTTGTGCCGCTCGATCCCGAGCCCGGCAGCGAGGCTATGACCACCGTGCCGCGTCAGCAAGGCATCCTGATCGACGAGCGCCGCGGCGAGATCGAAGCCGGGCACGGAGCGGGCCGATCCGTGCAGCATCTCGTCGCCGTGGAGCAGCACCACCGGCCGCCCGAGCTGCTCGACGAGCCGAGAGGCGACCGCGCCGAGCACCCCCGGTTCCCAAACGGCGCTCTTCAGGACCAGCAGCGGGCGACGCTCCCAATCCGGCAGCGCAACAACCGCGGCGAGCGCCTCGCCCGTCACCGTTTCGGCCAGCGCTTTTCGCTTCGTATTCAGACGCTCCAGCTCCTCGGCCAGCTGGCTCGCCTCCCGTTCGTCGTTCGTCATCACCAGGCGCAATGCCAACTCGGGGCTGGCTAGGCGACCGGCGGCGTTGAGCCGGGGCGCCAGCCGAAAGCTGATGTCCTCGACCGTGAGCGATGCTGGCTTCAGTCCCGCCCGCGCCACGAGCGCCCGCAATCCGGGCCGCGCGGTCCGGCGCAGCGCCGCGACCCCGTCGCGCACCAGCGACCGGTTGCAGCTGGTGAGCGGCGCCACATCGGCGACCGTACCGAGCGCGACGAGGTCGAGCAAGGCTCGCTCG
>JACDBO010000210.1 GCA_013694885.1 Chloroflexia bacterium
GACACCGCTCATGCCCCCACCGAGGAGCGACGATCGACTGCCCGTGCTCGTGCCGATCGGGGAGCGACTCGCCGCCCACCTCGTCGCGTGGCTCGGCGCCTGGCCACCGATAGAGCCGTTGCGGATCGTCGTCTCGCCGAAGCGCGACCAGCCGAGCTGGG
This sequence comes from Chloroflexia bacterium, assembly GCA_013694885.1. Taxonomy (GTDB): domain Bacteria; phylum Chloroflexota; class Chloroflexia; order Thermomicrobiales; family UBA6265; genus JACDBO01. Next base: position 162 of record JACDBO010000210.1, read on the forward strand.
ATGGTAGTTCGTGGCTCGGCCTCGGCGTGGAGAGTCCGCATGGGACGGTGCTCTCACTCTCGCCCCGGCTCGGCGTCGCCCTCGATGCCGTCGATCGTCAGCAGGTGACGATGGCGCTGCGGGAATCCGATCCGTCGACCGCGCTCGCGATGGCCTTCGGGCGACGGACGCTCGGCTTCAGCCGGTCGGTGTTCCGATGGACCGACCACCCGGCGCCGCTTCCTGACGTGGGCGAATGGGTCGCGCCTCACGACCCTCGTCTGCCCGCCTGGCTCGATGCCTTCAACGACGATGTCCTCGTGGCCCGGGACGCCGAAGGTGGCGTCGCCGCCGGTGTCGGTCGCAAAATTCACAACCGGTTCGGCCAGGAGCTCGCGGTCGGAACCGACCCGGCGCACCGGGGACGGGGACTCGCCCGCGCGCTGGTCGCCCAGGCGGCGCGCCGCGTCCTGGCCGAGGGCGCGGTGCCACTCTACCTCCACCACCCCGCCAACATCGGCTCGGCAAGCGTGGCCGACGCCGCCGGCTTTCCTGACCGGAGCTGGCACGTCATCGGTATCCGCTGACACCACCGCTGGGCTCCACCCTCGCGACGCGGGACGTCGCTTACGTGACGAGAGCGGTGCGCGGCGTGACGGTCCGCTCGATCTCCGCGCCGCGCTCGGCCCGTGTCACCTCGAGATCGTAGGCCTGCTGGAGGTCCAGCCAAAACTCCGCCGACGAACCCAGCCACCGGCCGAGCCGCAGCGCCGTATCCGGGGTGATGCTGCGCCGACCGCGGAGAATCTCGGAGATGCGGTTCGGGGCAACGCCGAGGGCCTCGCCGAGCAGGTTGGCATTCATCCCGAGCTCGGCGAGGACATCCTCCGCCAGAATCTCGCCGGGATGGATTGGCGCACGCTGCCGCAGAGCCATGGGTCTACCTTTCTAATGGTAATCCGTAATCTCGATGCTGGCCGCGCCAGTCTGATCGTCGACCCACTCGAAGCAGATTCGCCACTGATCGTTGATCCTGACGCTGTATTGCCCCTCGCGATCGCCATGGAGCGCTTCGAGGCGGTTTCCAGGCACCGCTGCCAAGTCATTGAGGTTGGCTGCCTCGGCGAGCATTCGAAGCTTTCGGTCGGCCTGCCGCTCAATGCTCGAGAACGCTTTGATGAACTCACCCTGAGCAAATCGTCGGGTTCGTCGGTCGCGATACACGGGTAGCACCCGACCTTCTCCCATAAGTCCCTATACTACGTGCTACGTATTGTGTAGTCAAGCCTGCTGAACAGTGGCCGACCAGAGCTAACGCGGGAATGGACCTTGCTGTCCGAGGCCAATCGCAACGAGGCGCGCATCGGGGATCGTGCCGTCGGGGTTCCAGCCGCGCTCGGTGTAGTAGGCGGCGATCAGGTGGTCGAGGCGATTCCGGTCGAGCACGGCGTCGCGGTCGTCGAGGATGCGCGGCGGGAGTGTGTCGTCGGCGCGGGTCCAACCCTGGCGGGAGTTGAACACCTTCTTGAGCGTGTTGACGCGCTCGCCGGTGCGGCGCAGGTCGTCGCCGGAGAGCGGCACGCCGGTGACCAGCCCGTAGAGTTCCGCCGTCTCGGCCGGCAAGTCCGTAAAGATGTGACGGAGAAACTTGCAGACGGTCAAGGAGTCGAGCAGCGCCGCCTGGTCCTCGGCGTCGATCGCGGCGCGGGCGCGGGCGTGCGCCTCGGCGTCCGGGTCCAGCTTGTCGGAGAGATCAACTTCGTAGGCGGAGGAGCGGTTGTGGCAGGCGCCGCGGGTCCCGACCGCCAGCCCGAGCGCCAGCGTTTGCAGCTTGCGCGGGTGGTAACCGGGCATTTCCAGCCCCTTGACGTGCATCGCCCAGGCCTCGCTCCCCTGCCCGACCATCGCCGCCGCCCCGCGTGAACCCTTGCC
>JACDBO010000016.1 GCA_013694885.1 Chloroflexia bacterium
TGCCCAGTATGCAGCAACCGATCCCGATTCGCAACCCTACCCTCAGCCACAACCAGGCACTTCAAAGCCTGCGCCAAGGGAACGAACGACGAGCACGCCAGCGACTTCGTCACCTCACGACGAGGAGCCTGGCGACACTCATGCTAGTCGCGAGGGACAGCGCGGTTATCCGCCGGCATCTCGCGTTGGCAAGCGTGACCGTCGATCTGATTCGGACCGAAATCTATCGACGCGAACAAATCGCGCAGCATCACCCGCTCCCCTGCTCTCCCGAGACGATCCACGGGGGTGCAGCGTGAGCACGACCACCCACCTCAATCAGCGCCCAGCAACGCTCCGCCTCAACCCGGCTGGCATTCCTGCCGAGATGAAGCTCCTCGTCCAGTGGGTGAACTGGCGTTGGGCACGGACTGACGACGGCCACTGGACGAAGGTTCCGATCGATTCACACACGGGTGCTCTCGCCAGCTCGACTAACCCCACATCCCGGTCCAGCTTCACGGCGGTGCTTGCCCGCGTGGAGCGAGGCGATGTCGATGGGCTTGGCTTCGTCTTCACCAACGACGATCCCTACGTCGGTATCGACCTCGACAAGGTGATCGAGCCCGACACCGGAGTGATCGACGCCGAGGCGAAAGGCATCATCGACAACTTCGGCAGCTACACCGAGATCAGCCCGTCCGGTACCGGCATTCACATCATCGTCAAGGGACGCCTGCCGGAGGGCGTGACCGGGCGTCGCCAGGGCCACATCGAGCTCTACCAGTCAGGCCGCTACTTCACGATGACCGGCCATCGCCTTTGGGGTGACTCTGATGGCCGGTAGCATCGGAGCGGCCACGGAGCCGCGAGAAAACCAGTGTGCGCTTGATGCGCTCTACGTGAAGCTCTTTGGAACCGACTCGGCGCCTAGTGCCTCGTCTGCACCGCGCACCGCCTCAACCTTGCACCTGTCGGATGAGGCTATCATCCGGCGCGCGGAGGCCGCCACCAATGGGGCCAAGTTTGCGGCCCTCTACAGTGGCGACACCGGCGACTACGACGGCGATGAGAGTCGCGCCGATCAAGCACTTTGCAGCATGCTCTCCTTCTGGACGCAGGACCCAGCGCAGATCGAGCGAATCTTCTCCTGCTCCGCCTTGGGCCAGCGCGAGAAATGGCAGCGACGCGCCGATTACCGGCAGCGGACGATCAGCAAAGCGCTGGAACGGACCGAGGTGTACGCGGCCCGCTCGACAACCAACCCGAACGGTCAGACGCCCAACGGCCAGTACGACCACCAGACGAACGATGCTGACGATACTGACGCATCCGACGATGCGCCGCAGCCCCGTTCTGGTGACGAGCAGGGTGAGGGGGAGGACAGGGCGCCGAGGCGCTCTCAGGCCACCATCCTCGTTGAGCTCGCGGAGGAAACCACAGCTGAGTTCTTTCACACACCGCAAGGAGAGATGTACGCCACCATCCCCGTCGGCACACATCGGGAGACATTGCTGCTCAGGGGAAAAGCGTTCCGCCTCTGGTTGATGAGCCGATATTGGGAGCGCTTTACTGCCACGCCGAACACCCAGGCACTCCAGGACGCCATTGGCAGGCTGAGCGGCAAGGCCCTCTTTGAGGGACTGGAACGCCAGGTCTGGGTTCGATTGGCCGTCCACGACGACCGACTCTATCTCGACCTTGGGGATGCCGAGTGGCAGGTCGTGGAGATTCAGCGTGGTCGCTGGAAAACCATCACTGCTGCCGCTGCGCCGGTTCGATTCCGTCGACCACGCACACTTCTGCCGCTCCCGATCCCTGATCCTGAGGGGTCGCTCGATGACCTGGACGCCTTGCTCAGCATCACGGACGCGAACGATCTTCTGCGGGTCAAGGGGTGGGTGATCGGGGTCTTCCAGATGGAGGGCGGGCGGGCCATCTTGGAGTTCAACGGCGAGCAGGGGTCCGCCAAGACAACAACGGCTCGGCTTTTCCGACGGATCATGGACCCGAGTACGGCGGATCTTCGCGCCGCCCCCCGTGACGAGCGCGACCTGATGATTGCCGCCGCGAACGGCCTGATCGTCGGGGTGGACAACCTCTCCGACATGAAGGACTGGCTATCCGACGCGCTTTGTCGTCTCTCGACGGGCGGCGGTATCGGCGGTCGGGAACTCTACTCTGACCTGGAGGAGATCACCCTCGACGCCCAGCGCCCCTGTCTTCTGACGGCGATTAATCCTGCAAACAGCAAGGGTGACCGGCTCTCCCGCACCATCTCCGTCACCCTGCCGGTGATCAAGCCACAGGACCGACGAACAGAGGCAGAGCTGTGGTCCGCCTTTGCCAAGGCGCATCCCAGGTTGTTGGGCGGTGTTCTCAATGCTGTCGCGACGGCTTTGGAGCGCCGCCATGAGGTGTCCCTCCCTCGCAAGCCGCGGCTCGCGGATATCGTGGAATGGGTTGAAGCGGCAAGCCCGGCACTCGGCTGGGAGTCCGGTGTTTTCGCCGCGACGTTCGAGGCGGGACAGTGCATCAGCGACGCGCTTGCGGTGGAGTCGCTGCCCATTGGCCCTGCTGTTATGGCCCTCATGGAGAACAACAGCGATTGGAAGGGCACAGCAACGGAACTGCTCGACAAGCTGTCGCCTCTCGTCGGTGATCGGGTCACCCGCGATCCTGACTGGCCGAAGCGCGCCAACCGGCTCTCCAACCAGTTGAATCGCCTCGCCCCGAACCTCCGCACGCTTGGCATCGAGGTCACGTTCGACCGCGGCGGGAGCAGGGGTACGCGGACGATCACGCTCTCGAAGAATCAGGACGTTTGGGATCGTCAGCATCGTCAGTCACCGTCAGACGACGACGACCTCCCGCCAAATCAAGCATTTGAGGAAGTACCGACTGACGGGCAATCGTCAGAGGATCGTCAGGCGGAGCCGGATTCATCGTCAGTGGAACCCCACCAGCATGGGGCATCTGACGATGCTGACGATGCTGACGATCAATTGCAGGCTCACTCGGCAACGGTACTGGTTGAGAGCGATGGTGCCAAGTGGGAAGAGGGGGAGATCGAATGAACCTGTTGGAGACCGTTCGCAGCGCGTATGCGGCCGGGGTAGAGCTGTGGCTTGATGATGGTCGGCTGCGCTATCGCTCTCCTGGACCACTGTCGGCTGATCTCAGAGCCCAGCTCGCGGCATACAAGGCGGAGATCACCACGCTCTTCACCGTCTACGGCGTCGGTGAGACGGACGACTACCCCTCAGCTCTCCCGAAGCGCTATCCAGCCCCGCCCGGCTGCGTCGGTGGCGGTGTGTGTCCGCGCCTCGGCTGGTGCGAGCGGGCACTCACTGGCCTGTCCTGCGACCGAACCAAAGAACCCGCGTCGAATGAGTCGGCGCTCGATGGAAAGGAGGCTGCATAGATGCCCACGATGATCGTTCGCTGCGCCAACTGCCGCCGCGAGTTCTCGCCGGCGATTGAGGACTACGCCGGCGGTGTTTGGCGGGCCTGCCCGGCGTGCCGCACCGCCGCCCCGACGGAGAGGAGCACCCCGCGCCGCTACGTCGTGGACGAACCCCATCCGGCGGCCGTCAACGGCGAGTGTCAATACACCATGAAGGGCCGAACCAGGCGCCGGAAAACGAAGGCAGGAGCAATCCACCGAGCTGGATGGCAACAGGGCTGCCCCAACACGGCGACCATCGTGCATCGAGGACGCCGGTACTGTGAGATGCACCGACCGGCGGCCAGTGTCCGCGCAGTGGCACGCGCCAACGAGGAGACGACCGATGACCGAACGTCGTAGCCGCATCGTCTTTGCTGCCGACCGGATCGCCACCGTCAGGGTCGCGGCCGAGATGGTAATCATAGTGCTCACCATCCTCGCCGAGGAGGAGCAGGTGCTGGTCATCCTCCCGGTGTTCGCCGATAACGGCGTAGTCGGTGGGCATCGCGGGAACTCCGGACTGCACAGACGGTCTGTCATTGCCAACG
>JACDBO010000152.1 GCA_013694885.1 Chloroflexia bacterium
GTGCCGGCTCGATGCGGAACCCGCCGTTCACCGCGCGCGGTTCCAGGTCGTGGGCGCGCATCGCCGCCTCGTACCCGGCCAGCCGGTCGGCACCGGTCTGGATCGCGCTGAGTCCCCCGATGAAACCGATCCGCTCGTGCCCGGCGTCGATCAGGTGCTCCGTCGCCCGTCGGCTGCCGTCGACGTTGTCGGCCACGACGGCGTCGGCGCGGGGATCATGCACCGTGCGGTCGAAGGCAATGACCGGGATCGCCATATCGAGGAGCTGGCCAATGGCCGCGTCGGCAGGGTCGGAGGGGGTGAGGATCACGCCGACGACACGCTCGGCGGCCAGGACGTGGAGGTAGGCGCGCTGCTTTTCGGGCGTTTCGTCGGTGTTGCAGAGAAGCACGCGAAAGCCGCGTCGATAGGCGGCATCCTCGACGGCGCGGACCATCTGGGTGAAATGTGGATTCTCGATGTCGGAAACAACGACGCCCAACGTCTCGCTGTTCTGCTGCCGCAGGTTGCGCCCCAGCCGGTTGGGCCGGTAGTCGAGCTCGGCGACGGCCTGGAGTACGCGCTCCCGTGACGCCGGCCGGACCCCCGCCGTGCCGGTGAGGACGCGCGAGACCGTTGCCGGTGAGACCCCCGCCAGTTCCGCGACCTGCTTGATCTTCGCCATCCCGCCCCTCACTGCAATCGATTTCTGTCTTAGCACGCACACGCGAGGACGTCAACACACCGACATTCGGAACTATGGCGGCAACAACGCATCGATTTTTGTGACGGTCAATGATGCCATGTCGGCGGCGGCGGCGATCACTTGACACGGATTGGTGGCCGATGGTAGCGTTGGAATCGTTTTCAACGACGTCTATCCGGGTGGGTTGAGACCGCTCCGCCGGCAGCCAGGGACCGGTTCAGCGACGCGAGACACGACGACAACCAGCCACAACCATAGCGAGGAGTGCGCATCGAACGTGAACATTGTCCTCGTGCTCATCGACAGCCTAAATCGCCACGACCTGGCCGCCTATGAACTCAGCAGCCCCGTCGCCACGCCGAATCTCGACGCCTTCGCCCGGCGCGCCTGGCGCTTCGATAACCACTTCGTCGGCAGCTTAGCCTGCATCCCCGCGCGGCGCGAGCTCTTCACCGGGTTCAAGGAGATGATGTGGCGCCCATGGGGCCCGCTGGAACCCTTCGACGCTCGCCTTCCCGCACTGCTCCAAGATCAGGGGTACACGACCGGTCTCGTCACCGACCACTATCACTACTGGGAAGAACCCGGCAACGGCTACCTCCAGTCCTTCCAGAGTGTCGACATGATCCGCGGTCACGAGTTCGATCTCTGGCGGCAACCGGTGCCCACCGATGCGCCGGTGCCGCGTTGGGTCGAGAACATCGAGAAGTGGCGGCCGGGGCAGGGTCGCTGGTACTACGCCAACGTCAAAGAGTTCCAGCGCGAGGAAGACTTCTTCCCCGCCAAGGTGTTCTCGGGCGCGGTGCGGTGGCTCCGTGAGAACCCCCGGAAGGAGCCGTTCTTCCTGCAAGTCGAGTCCTTCGACTCCCATGAGCCGTTCCACGTACCGGAACCGTACGCCTCGAAGTACGGGACCGGGGCGGACAGAGACCGCTTCAACCTCTGGCCGCCCTACCAGGACCGGGCGCGGCAAGAGGCATTCTTCGCCGAGATGACCGACGAGGAGCTGGCGTTCATCCGTTCCCAATATCTGGGCAAGGTCGCCATGGTCGACCGCTGGTTCGGTGACCTCCTGACGGAGTTCGACCGGTCAAACCTCTGGGACGACACGATGATCATCGTCACCACCGACCACGGGCACGACTTCGCTGAGCACGGCGCCTTCGCCAAGGCGTACCCGAACTACGACACGCACGCCAACATCCCACTCTTCATCTGGCACCCCGCGTTTCCCGGCAACGGGCAGACCATCGCCGGGCTCACCACGACGGTCGACCTCTTCGCTACCGTGCTCGACGCCGCCGGGGCCGCCGTCCCGAGCCGGACGCACAGCCGGAGCCTGATGCCGCTCCTGCGGGAGCGGGAGGCGAACGTCCACGACGCGCTCATCTATGGCATGTTCGGCCAAGGTGTCTGCTGGACCGACGGCGAGTGGACCCTCTTCAAGTCGCCGGAGCGGGATGGACCCCTCTACTCCTACTCCTCGCTGCTCTACCAATCTTTATCGTCGCCGCCCGGCACCGCCCCGCCGATCCCCAAACCCGTCGGCTCCGGCTATTTCATCCCCGGCGTCGACCTCCCGCAGTGGCAGGTGCCGCGGAAATCCCGGCCGAATACGCGGGAAAACTTCCTGTTTCACCGGAGCGAGGACCCCGGCCAGACCCGGAACCTGTGGGACGCCGAGGCGGCGCAGCGGCAGCGGATGCTCGACCAGTTGATCGGGATGCTCCGGCAGGAAGGCTGCCCGCCTGAGCAGTACACCCGTCTCGGTCTCGACGCCGATGCCTGATGACGGAGGTCAAGGTAAGCACAAAGGCGAGGAGGTGAGGTTGGGAGCATGAGGGCCGTTCGGGAAGCTCTGAAGTTGCCGCGGAGTCTGAATATGGAGGCACTGGAATGAACAACGAGAACTTGACCACCGCTGACCATCGTCCTGAGCAGATCAGCACGATCTCGCGGAGGACCATCATCAAGGCGGGCGCCGCCGCGACCGCGGCATCGCTCGCCATGCCGTACTTCTACATCTCACGCTCGAGCGCGCAGGCCGAGCAGATGACGTTCTGGCATTTCTACGCTCCCAGCGAGTCGCCTGACTCGCCGAGCGCCTGGTTCGAGAATACGATCAGCGCGTGGAACGCCGAGAACGAGGCCAAGGTCGCGACCGAGTTTGTTCCCACGCCGGAGTACGTTGGCGGCTCCAGGCTCCAGACGGCCTTCGCCTCGGGCGAGGGGCCAGATATTTTCCTCCTGAGCCCGGGTGACTTCCTCCGCTACCACAACGGTGGCGCACTCCTGGATCTCACCCCCTACCTGAGCGCCGAAGTCCAGAGCGATTTTTTCCCCGAAGTCATGGCCACACGCAGCGTCGACGGCAAGATCTTCGGGCTCCCGATGGAAGTCGGGGCGATGGCCATGTACTACAGCATCCAGGCGTTCGAGGAAGCCGGGCTCTCTGAGGCTGATATCCCGACGACCTGGGAC
>JACDBO010000170.1 GCA_013694885.1 Chloroflexia bacterium
ATGTAGGGCATCATGCGACCTTGCTCACCGAAGATGCTCAAGCCAACCATCAATAGAGCCGTCCAGCCGAGCAGAATGGCGAAGCCCGGCCAGCGAACGGGGAGCCGCCAGCGCGCAATACCCGGCAGCACGGCGAGCGCAATCGGCAGCACGAAGAAACCGAGATAGATGGTCTCGATGAAGGTCATGCGCGCGGTCAGAATGCGTGTGTCCCGCCAGCCAGCCTCGGTGATCTTCGTGAGGAAAGCGCCCTGTTGCTCCGGTGCGCCGTGGACATTGAGGAGCCAGACGTAGTAGAGCAGCGCGGTGAGGGCAGGGATACCGGCCACGCGGAGAGCCAATGCGACCCCGTCGCGGTCGAGGCGCCAGCGGCGGGAGAGCAGCAGGTACATTCCAACGGCGACCGGGATCAGGATGCCCTGCTGACGCGTCAGAAACGCCAACGCGGCGGCGATCGAGCCGAAAAGGATGGCGAGAGTGTCACCACGGCCCGGCTCCAGCCCACGTACGAAGAAATAGCCGGCGATCACCAGGAGCGCGGTGAACTGGCCATCGGTCATGAAGGTGAAGGCCAGCACGAACGTCAAGGGATTGAATAAATAGGCGGCGGCGCCGAGCGCCGCGCGGCCACGCGGCAATCCGAGCTGGCGGCAGATACCGAAAAGAGCACCGCCGCTCACGACGACCAGCGCCACCGTCGAGAGGCGCATCGCCCCGAAGCTGACGCCGAAGAGCAAGGAAAAGAACGATCCCCACAGCACCTGAAAGACGAGTGTGACGACGGACAGGTCGAGAATCTCCATGTGCCCGGAGCGGAGCAGCGTCTCGACGGAGCGGGCGTAGACCCAGTCGTCGCCGATCGGTGCGGCGATGAACGTAGGGATAATGAACATGGTCGCCAGAAACGCGCCGAGGACGAGGAGCAGCGGCCACATTTCGAGGAGCGCGGCCGAATCGTTTGCCGGCGGGCCCGCGTCGAACGTTTGGGGCGCGGCGACGCCGCCGGTTGAGCGCGTTCGGTGGCCATTTGAAGACGAGAGGTGAGAGCGGTTTTCGGTTGGGTCCGAGAGTGAGATCAGTTCGACGGCATTGCGCCGGGGAGCACGGCCGCGTGGCCGCTTCGGTGATGTAGCCTGGCTTCGAGACGCTCGCGGCGATCGACGCTCGGCCTGATTGCGCGCGTGTCTGCCGGTCACGGATGTCTCGTGCTCCCTCTCTCGCGAAAACCGTCGCCGCTGGACCAATCCGCCTAAGCTTACATGGTGAGATCGGCTTTCGCGCTCGAGGAGGGGAGATGACCGCGGCCAACCAGGATCAGCCGAAGCGGCTCAGACGCGTGCTGATCGCCAATCGTGGCGAGATCGCGGTCCGCGTGGCCCGCGCCTGCCGCGAGTTGGGTATCGAAACGGTGGCGGTCTACGGCGATGGCGAAGAGTCCGCGCTGCATGTCCGGTATGCCGACGATGCGTTTCACCTGCCCACAGGTGACGTGCCGCCCTATCTCAACATCGAGGCACTCATCGATGTAGCGCGGCGTGCCCGGGCCGATGCGGTCCATCCCGGCTACGGCTTTCTGGCCGAGAATGCGGCCTTTGCCCGTGCGTGTGACGAGGCGACTCTCGTGTTCGTCGGGCCGTCCCCGGACGCGATGGCGGCGATGGGCGACAAGGTCGAGGCGCGGCGCCTGGCGAGGGCCGCCGGGGTCAATCCCGTGCCGGGGAGTGACGGACCGGTCGCGTCGGTCGACGACGCCAGTGCCTGGGCGAGGGAACATGGGTTTCCGGTCGCGGTCAAGGCGTCAGCCGGCGGTGGCGGGCGCGGCTTTCGCGTTGCCCATGATGCGGGAGAGCTGGCGGCGGCATTTGCGGGGAGCAGTGGCGAGGGGGAACGCTACTTCGGGAACGCCGCCGTGTATCTCGAACGCTATCTGGAGCATCCCCGCCACGTCGAGGTGCAGGTTTTTGCCGATGCCCACGGCACCGTCGTTGCCCTCGGAGAACGCGACTGCTCGGTGCAGCGGCGGCATCAGAAGCTGATCGAGGAATCGCCCTCACCTGCCGTCACTCAGGTGATCCGCGACGAACTCTGCGTTGCGTCGGAGCGACTGGCACGGGCCGTCGACTACCGTGGCGCGGGGACGGTCGAGTACCTCCTCGACGCCGACGGGTCGTTCTATTTCCTGGAGATGAACACCCGGATCCAGGTCGAACACCCCGTGACCGAAATGATCACCGGTATCGACCTGATCAAAGAACAGCTACGTGTGGCGATGGGTCATCCGCTCTCGTTCGGACCCGCCCGGCCTGCCGCCCACGGTTGGGCGATCGAGTGTCGCATCAATGCCGAGGACGCGGGACGTGGGTTCGCGCCCGCACCGGGCACGCTGACGCGCTATCGGGAACCGGCCGGCTTCGGCGTGCGCGTCGATAGCGCGATGGCGGCCGGAGAGGTGATCCAGGCGCGCTACGATTCCCTCATCGCCAAGCTGATCGTGTGGGGACGTGACCGTGAAGAGGCCACAGCCCGGATGCGGCGCGCGCTGGACGACTTCACGATCGAGGGCGTGCCGACCACGATCCCGTTCCACCGGAAAGTGTTTCGGCACAAGCGGTTTCGGGCCGGCGAAGCGACGACGACGTTTCTCGCCGAGCATCCCGAGGTTGTGCCCGAACCGGCTGACGCGGCAGTTGTACCCGACGGCGAGGCGCCCGAACCCCCGGTTTCTCTCCACGTCGAGGTCGATGGGCGCCGGTTCGCGGTTGCGGTCAGTGGTCTGCCTGGGCAAACAGGCGTCGGCGAGCGCCGCGGCAACCCGCCGCGTGGGCGTCCAAGGCAGGGCAGGCGCGGTAGTGGGC
>JACDBO010000191.1 GCA_013694885.1 Chloroflexia bacterium
CATTGTTCTCGACTGGCTGCTCGCCTTGCCCACCGCCGAACGCACCATTCAGAATGCTCGCGAACCTCTGGACCGTCTCGACGCAAGACTACCCACCAATCCCATCGGTACTCGTCTGATCATTCACGCCGTCCGCGTCGACTCCCGCACTCCACCCCTGGCAGTTAGGGCGTCATTTTGGTCCGCATGGACTCCGGCGCCGGGATGTCGACGTCGACCCGCGTCGTGAAGCGCTCGGCGAGGTCGCCCGAATTCGCCACACCAAGTCGCTCCATGATCAGCTTAAAGGTAGGCCGCAGCTCATCCATGATCGCACCGCGGGTGTCCTCCGACAGATCCCACAACTGGCGCTTGAACGGTCCGAACGCCCGCTTGCGCGTCGTGTAGTAGAACTGCGCGTCCGTCTGGTTGTCTTTGCGCTCATCGGCATGGTTGGCGGCAAGATGGACATAGATGTCGTCGAGCAATTGTCGCGGAAAGTTCGCGCTGTCGAAGATTTGGTTCTGGAACGCAGTCGCAAGGTGGACTTCCACCGCCCCGGCTTGCGCGAAGCGATCGAAGGCCTCCTCAGGCAGCGTCGACGCCCCGTGCTGCACAGCGCCACCAAGCTGATAGCGAGACCTCGCCGCATCAGACAGCCGTTCCAGCGTGTCGAAATCGACGCTGACGTCCGCAATCGTGCCGTCGGCGAGTGGCACTCCGCCGTGGCTGGTGCCGGTCTGGACACTGATCTTGCTGATACCGGCTATCTCATGTCCGCTCGCTTCGCTGCGGCGCTGGAGCGCGACTCGATAGCCTTCCATAAAGCCATCGAGTTCCTCGATGGTACTGTTGCGTCCCCCAACCTCGCCGATCTCACCGCCGACCGAGACCGTCAGACCCGCCGGTTCCCGCGACCGGATCACGTCAGTGAGTTCCGCCGTCCGTTCATAGTTCGCCTCCTGCTGCTCGCGAACCGTTCGTCGATCGAGGTCGACCACTGTCGAGGCGTCGATGTCGATGTTGTAGTACCCGGCGGCGATCGCCTCGACAGCCAGATCGCGAACCGCCGCAGTCTCTGCTTCTGAGTCGTAGGCATACTTGCCCGCGTTCACCTGGTAATGGTCGCCTTGAATGTAGACCGGGCCGCGCCACCCCTCCTTGATCGCCGCCGCCAGCACGTTTGTCGCGTACTCGGCCGGTCGTTGCTCGGTGTACCCCATCTCCGAACGAGCCAGCTCGAAGACGACCAACTTGGTGTCCACTTGGTGCGCGGCCTGCATCACGGTCCGTGCCATGTCGTAGGTTAGACCACGGAGGTTGATAGCCGGTGTCGTCCGGTGAGCATATTCGCCGCGACCGCACGCCAGGTAGAGCTCGTGGATCGACGCCGGGTAGGCGGCCGCCGCCGGCGCGGCAACCCGAATGAGCCACCGACTCACCTTCTGCGCCTCGTCGTTGCCGAACACGGCGGTTCGGATCAGCCGGTCGATCAACTCGCCGCGTAACCCACCCGCATCGAGCACGTCGACTCCCTCCGCCTCGATGCGCAGAATGCCATCCGCCGCGCGGATCATCTGATCGACACTGGTAAACGCTTCACGAGCCATGAGTCGCTCTCCTTCGTTGCCGCGCCATCGATCCTCGATCCTCAATGTCCCATACACCGCAGAAGGGATGCCGTCTCTCTCGCATGGGATATGACAGAGCGGCCACCCCCAAGGGGGTGGCCGCTCGCGCATGATCGAGAGGGCGCCATCTATGCGACGGTGATAGTCCCGACCATGCCGCCCTCGCGGTGTCCCGGCACGGAACAGTAGAACTCCCATGACTGTCCTGCCTGGGCATCCGACGGTACCTGTACCTCGACCGGCTGCCCGCCTGGAAGGTCCTCGTCGACGCCCCACTCGTCGACGGCAAAGGAGTGTTGCAACGCACCGGCATTGGTAACGGAGATCGTCTGTCCTGGTGCGACGCTGAGCTCGGTTGGGCTCCACACGAAGGGATCCTGCGCCTCCAGCTGGAGAGGAGCACCGGCGTCGGTCTCACCCTCGGCAACGGGGGATGCCTGAGGACTGCCTTCCGGACTCGCCTGAGGGCTGGCTCCCCCTCCGGCCTGAGCCGCATCGATAATGGACAGGGTGCCTTCCATTCCTGCCTGCCGGTGGCCCTGGACCGAGCAGTAGAAAACGAACGACTGCCCTACCTGTGCGTCTGGGGGAACCGCCACCTCGACCGTCTCGCCGTTCGGCAGCACCTCATTGAGCCCCCATTCATCCACGGTGAAATCATGAGGCAGGACGCCGGCGTTCGTGATCGCGATGGCTTGTCCGGGCGCCGCTTGGAGCTCCTTCGTGCTCCAGCCGATGTCGACCGCTTCGAGCTGGATCGGCTCGCCGGCTCCCGCGGGCTGCTCACCGCCACCTTCCGCCTGGCCACCACCCTGCGTGCTCGGCGGCGTCGCGTTCGGCGCAAGGGTCGGTGGTGCACCTTCAACGTCGGCGATGCGCGTTACTTCGATTCGCGCCGTCTCGTCGTCGCCGCTTCCGCAGCCGACCAGCGCCAGCCCGGCGACGTTGGCGCCAGCGAGCGTCAGGAACTTCCGACGATTCATCTCGGTTTCCACCCTCCAGGTTTGACGGTAGTGCACACCATGTCCGCACGCCAGGCTCGATCCCAAGCCACGTTCAGCGGGGAGTCTAACGCGAACGCGGCGCGCGCGGTGTCGGGAAAACTCGGATAATCCGCATTCCGCTTGCGGACGTGCAAGTACGTTACGCTGCGAGCGTCAAGTCATGGTATCCCTCGCGTGTTGAAAGGAAAGACACCATTTGAGTTCCCTCCCGGTCACGCCCTCATCTGACGCGCTGCACCGCGCCAATGGGATCGACATCCACGCCACGATCTGGGTTGGCGCCGGCCCTCCACTCGTGCTTATCCATGGCATCAGCGGCACCGCCGCCTCGTGGTGGCCGCTCGTGGACGAGCTGGCAACGCAATTCACACCAATCGCTCTCGACCTCCGAGGGCATGGTGCCTCCGGGTCGCCACCTCATGGCTATCTCTACGGCGACTATTGCGCTGACCTCGATGCCTTACTCGACGCACTCGACATTGAACGCCCCTTGATCGTCGGCCACTCGCTCGGTGGCCTGGTTGCACTCTGGTGGGCGCGCACTCACCCGGATCGAGCGGCCGCCCTGGTGATCGTCGATAGTCCGCTCCGCAGTGGCGAGGACTTCATGCCCGCCTTCGATCGCTGGCTCGCACTCAACGCCATGACGGTCGATGAGGCCGCGGCGGCCTACGCGGCCGAGTTTCCCGGCTGGTCAGCGGAGCTCTGCCGCCACCGTGCGGCGCAGATGACCACGACCGCTCGCAACGTCTTTACCGAGCTGCGGGCCGACTCACTGGCCAACCACGGTGTCGACCGGATTGCGGAGATCGCGGCAATCAACTCACCTGTGCTGCTGGTGCATGGCGATCCTGAGGCAGGAAGCATGGTCCACCCGACCGACGCGGCCGAACTCGACGCGCGCCTCGTGAACGCCACCTCGGTACGCATCCCCGGCGCCAGCCACGGTGTTCACATCGAGCACCGTGACGAGTTCCTTGCCGTCGCGCTGCCCTTCCTATCGATGCACGCATCGGCGACGAGCGAGGCTCACGTGGTCACGCCGGAGATCTCGGACCAGGCATCGACAGGATGATCGTTACCAGATGCCGAGCTCGTCCTTCGCTTCTTCGCTCATCAGCTCAGGCGACCAAGGGGGACTCCAGACCAGCTTGACATCGGTCCCGCCGATTCCAGGCAAGTCCTTGAGCGCGTTGTTGACTTCCTGCACGATCACCGGTCCGAGCGGACAGCCGAGTGAGGTCAGCGTCATCGTCACCAGCACGTCGCCGCTTTCCTCGATGTCGGCGTCATAGACGAGACCGAGATCGACGATGTTGACCCCGATCTCCGGGTCGTAGACGTTCTTCAGGCCAGCGAGCACGTCGTCTTTGGTAAACGGTATGGTCATTCTTGTGTCCTTTCGTCGTCGCATGGTTGAGCGTTCGATCGCGTGCGCCGTCGAACGCGGATCGTCGACTCCTAAGTGTAACGATCCAGTGGCGGCCGTGGCGTTCGATGACCGGCGCTACAGAAAGATCAGCATCGCACCCGCAATCGCCGGAGTCGCCACGATGGCGCCGCGGAGCACCTCGGGCCGAGCCCGGATCGTCCCTTTGGCGCCGGCGTACGAGCCGAGCGTCATCCCTACCGTTACGCCGACCAAGTGCGGGAGCGACACGTCGCCATGCCGCGCCAGGGCCAGACTGCCGCTGAGGCTAATGAAGATCAGCGCCAACATCGTTGTGCCGACTGTCTGGCGCAACGAGAGCCGCAGGAGCGTCAACAGTCCCAGTTGAAGGAACGGCGCCATACCGACGCCGAAGAATGCCGAGGCCATCCCTCCCGAGAGTCCCAGGCCGACCGCGGAGACGAGCCCGCGTACTTCGGGCACGGACTGATCCACAGCCCCAGCGGCGACAACATGCCGGACAAGCCGGGTGCGTCCCCAGACGAGTGCCGCCATCACCCAGAGGGTGATCCCCGCCGCGAGTTCAAGGGTCCGTGGGGGGATGCTCTGCCCGACGTTCGCGCCATACACGGCGCCGACCATCCCCGCCAAGCCGACGATGACACCGACGCGCGGCACGAGGTTTCCCTCGCGGTGGTGCGACAGCGCACCGGCGACCGTGACGAAGCACATCGCGGCCAATGCGGTCCCGACCGCCTCATGGATCTCCAGGCCGAAGACGGCGGTCAGGAGTGCGACGCTCACCCCCGCGCCACCGGCCCCAATAAACCCAAGGAGAATGCCCACTGCAAAGAAAACGACGAGCATCGTCAGCAGCATGGTCAGAGCGAGCGACCCTCTCGGCGCTCGCGATCGCGCGCGCTCCGCAGCGCGTCCAATTCCGCCTCAATATCGCTGGCTGCCGTGCGCGGTCGATCAGCGGTCGTGAAGGGCACGTCCTCGACCGTACCGGATGGCTCGGATGGACCTCCTCGCCAGGTCATCACCGTCATCGGGCGTTCCGAAGGTCGCCGGCTTGCCCGCCACCAGAGAAAGCCGATGATGACGATCGGCAGCAGCAGGATTGCGACGAGTCCGAACTGCATCACCAGTGAGATGATCCCGTGGAAGAGCCACCCCAGGATCAGCCCCACCACGAGGCCAACGATAAACGCGAGTCGGATCCATCTCGTGCGCTGCCATAGGCCCTGCGGGACATATGATCGATACCGCATTATTGTTCTCCATGAGACGGCGACGGTCAGTACATCCGGTACGGCCGACGCTCGCACGCTCGGTCAAGGGTAGCGCACCAGCGAAGGTCACTCCCGGTCGGTCTCAGGAGGAGCCAGGCTCCGGCTGCCTGTATCATGGCGTCATCAGCCACCCCGCGCTTTCAACTCCCGACCGCACTGATCGAGGACCGCGCAAACCAGGGACGATTGCCACCAATGCTCGATGTCCAGACCAGTACCGACTCCACACCTGAAAATCGCCTGCCCGACCCGCGCCGCTACGCCGCTGGCGCCTCCCGCTTGCCGCTCAAGGTGCGATGGTCGCTCGTCGCCTGGCTCCGCGCGAGCGGTGCGCTCGACGAAGCGGTCGCCGTGCTCGACGATATCGAAGCCGAGCGGGGCACGACCGGCAC
>JACDBO010000194.1 GCA_013694885.1 Chloroflexia bacterium
CCGGCTCATAGTGCGCAAAAATCCTCCGGTACAAGTCGCAGCGGGCCAGCAGCTCGTCGTGGGTGCCCTGGTCGATGAGGCGGCCCTGGCGGATGAGCAGGACCTTGTCGGCCCAGCGGATCTGGGACAGGCGGTGGGTGATCAGCAGCGTCGTGCGGCCTTTGAGAATGCGGTGGATCGCCTGCTGGATCTCGTCCTCGGTGGCGCTGTCGATGGCGCTGGTCGAGTCGTCGAGCATCAGGATGCGCGGCGAGGTCAGCAGCGCACGGGCGATTGCCAGGCGCTGCCGCTGGCCGCCGGAGAGGGTCACGCCGCGCTCGCCGATGACCGTCTCGTACCCCTTCTCCAACTCGACGATGAAGCCGTGGGCCTGGGCATCCCTGGCGGCCTCGACCACCGCCGCGCGGTCTGCCCGCTGGCCTAGGCTGAAGCCGATGTTCTCGGCCACGCTGCGAGAGAAGAGGGTGATGTCCTGCTCGATCGTCGAGATCTGCGAGCGCAGCGCGTCCAGATCCCAGTCGCGGACATCGACGCCGTCGACCAGGATGCGGCCGGACTGTACGTCGTAGATGCGGTTGACGAGCTTGGTGAGCGTGCTCTTGCCGGAGCCGGTCTCGCCGACGATGGCGACCGTCTGCCCCGGCTCAGCGGTGAACGAGAGGTCCTCGATCACCGGCTCGCCGCCGTAACTGAAGGTAACGCGATCGAACTCGATCTGCCCGGTAATCTCGCCGCTGTGCCCGCCGGCGTTCTGGTCGAGCTCGGTCTTCTCCCGCATCAGTTCGAGGATGCGCCGCGAGCTGGCGAGACCGGTCTGGATCATCGAGAAGGTGAAGATCGAGATGTTGGTCGGGAAGCTCAGTTGGGCGACCAGGCCCAGGTAGGCGACCAGCCCGCCGATGCTCAGATCGCCGGCTCGCACCAGCCACAAGCCGTGCAGCAGCGCGCCGGCGGTGGCCACTGCCAGGACGAGGGTTGGCAGGTACCATGCCTGGACGATGCCCTGCCGGACCGAGGCGTCGCGGTTGCGCCGGGCGTCGCCATCGAACCGCGTCCGCTCCTGCGCCTCTTGCCCGGTCGCCTTGATGACCTCGACGCCGCGGACGGCCTCATTCAAGCCGGCATTGAGCACGCCGAACTCCCGCCGCATCTCCTCCGAGACGGGGGTGAGGCGGCGCAGGTAGTCGCGCAGGGCAATGAAGAAGCCGACGAGGAAGAGGCATGGCACCAGCAGCAGCCGCCAGTCGAGGATGGCGATGAAGATGAATGGGACGAAGAGCGCCGTCATGGAGTCGACCACGAGGTCGAGACCGGGCGAGATCATGTAGTTGAGCTGGCGGACATCGTTGGTGGCCCGCGCCATCAGGTCGCCGACGCGCTGCCGGTTGTGAAACGTCTGGCTCTTGCCGAGCAGGCTGATGAACAGCTCTTCGCGCGCATCGCGCTCGAACCGCTTGCCGACGAACTCGATCGCGTAGCGGGCGGCGACATCGAGCGCGGCGCGCACGACGACGATCACGGTCAGCGCGATCGCGATCTCGACCAGCGCGCTTTGCGGGTCGGAACCGCCGAGCACCTGATCGAATGCGCGCCCGGTGTAGCCGGGGATGAGACTATTGAAGACCGACGCCAGGATCGAGCCGCCGAGGAAGACCGCCATCAGCCGGGGATGCCGCAGCAAGTGCGAGAGCACCCACCGCACGGCCCCCCGCCGGTCATACGCCCGCCGGCCACCAACGCTGAACTCGGCGCTCCCATCGGGCGACGGCATCGGCGATGCCGTCGCGCTCGTTGCGGAAGAGGCCAACGTGAAACTCCCAAAAGACGAAGCGACACTCTTCACGGTGCCAACTGCTCACGGTCGGCAACGCATCAACGCAATGGTACCGCTCGACGGGGGAGAAGATGTGGCGGGAATGGGCACGAACGCATGTTCGCCAACGCCACCAGAGTAGCACGGAGACTCTTGTTTGTCAGCAGGTCAAAGACATCGCTCGCCGAACGCGAACCGCGATGCCTTGGCTCCGCTCAGGAAACCGCCGGCACCTTCGACTCCGCCAGAAGCCGTGCCCGCAAGCGCTTCAGCAAATCGGCGGGGGAGACTGGCTCATCCTCTTCATCGAACCGCCAGAGATCGGGCGAGGCAGGAATGAGGTCTCACCTGTCGAAGCGGAGAAACTCGTCGATCTCGACGCCGACGATCTCGCCAGTCGCCTTCCCCCCCTGCACCAGCTCGGTCCCATGCCAAATTATGCAACCGTCGAGATCATGTCGCATCCCCGTGTCTCTGCGGTCAACTCGCAACGAGCGAGCGGACGAAATCGAGCCAGCG
This sequence comes from Chloroflexia bacterium, assembly GCA_013694885.1. Taxonomy (GTDB): domain Bacteria; phylum Chloroflexota; class Chloroflexia; order Thermomicrobiales; family UBA6265; genus JACDBO01. The sequence goes on from JACDBO010000194.1 coordinate 2,333, forward strand.
ATGCACCTGGCGCTTCGACTCGACCGGAGGCACGACGCCGTGTTGCCGGAGTTCGGGTTCCGTTGCTAAGACCGTTGCGATGGCGGCGTCGAGGAACTGAAGCTGCTCCTCAGCCGATATCGGCAGCACATCGGGCAGCGGGGAGTGCCGCAGATCATCGAAATCCGGCGGTGCGCTATGGTCGAGGAGCCAGCGCAGGGTGCGTTGGAGCTGGTCCAGGGACTCAATGGAGCGATGGACCGAACGGTGCTTGCCTCGCGCGACCGCTTTGACGGCGAGCATTACGGTCGCCCAGAAAAGGACGACCTGCTCCTCCAGCCGCGCACGGAGTTCAGCGGGAGCCAGCTTGCCTGGCGGTTGCCTTGTCGGAATTGGCCACTGCTCGAACAAAAGCTGTGTCGTTATCGGCCGCGTCGCGTGAGATGCGGCCTGCCAGTACCAATCCACCTGGTGCGCACCCGTGTCGCCGGGGAAGTGCGTGAACAGGTAGGCGCCACCGCGCGATGCGTTCCGCGGCTCCTCGATCACTAGGCACGGCTCGGCGATGCTGGCGACGAAGTCCCGTGGATCGGCCGCGATCGATGCAATCGCGTCATTCTCCACGATCACCCAGAGGTCGAGGTCGCTCAACGCATCGGCATCGCCACGCCCGAGCGAGCCGGCGAGCCAGGCCGCGACCACCCGCTCGTCGGCGCGGAGCGTTTCCATGATCGTCGCCAGCAGATCATCGCGCTCCTTCTGCCTCTGGTGGAGCAGGGCTCGTCGGCACTTCTCAGCGCCCGTCATGGAGTCGGTGCGTTCACGTCGCCGTCCAGGTGCGACGCGCAGCTCTTGGTCTCGACATCGTTCACCCTCCACACGACGCTAGCAGCCATCCAGATTCTTCATCACTTCTCGGCCAGCATGATGAAGCGCGTTGGGAGCGGCTGGTCCGCCACCCGTGGGTTGGCGAAACCGGCTTCTTCGAGCAGCGCCCTCAGCTCTCCCTGCGTGATCGCGCCGCAGCCGACCTGCGCCTCATGGATCTGCACGCCGGCCAGCGCCTTGTAGACGGGATGAGCGCGGTATTCGGCCGGCGAGTCGGGGTAGGGTAGCTCGGACACGATGACGGTGCCGCCCGGCTTGAGTGCGCGACGGGTACGTCGCAGCACGTTGCGGTATTCCGCTGGTCCGCCCGTTTCGTGCAGGACGATGTTCATCACCACCAGGTCGTACACATCTTCGTCCGCCAGTTCGTTCGCGTCGCCGTGGCGAATCTCGACCCGGTCATCTACGCCGGCATCCTCCAACGTCCGGCGCGCGAGCTCGATGCTGGAGGGGTCGAACTCGATACCGACTATCCGGCTCCTGGGGAAGCGCTTGGCAAGGTGGGCCAGCGCGTAGCCACCGCCCGGCCCGATTTCGAGCACCGTGCCGCCCGTCTCCAGGCCAGCCAGTGCCTCGGGAGCCTGAGGCAGCACGTGTTCGGTTACCACCACCGCGTCGGGCTTGGTCAGGTTTTTGAGCGCTTCGAGCAGCCACGGGTCGTGCTCGTTACGCGGCCAGACTCGGCCGGTGCGCAGCGAATCGGGGAAGGCGCGGTAGTCTTCATAGAGCGCCGTGTAGAACTGGAGCCGGCCACCCATGAACTGAGGGTCCGTCGCGTCCAGCAGAAGCGCCTCCATGTGCGGCGCCAACCGGTAGCCCGACTCCTGGTCCCAGTCGACAAGCTCGAAGGCGTAGGCCGCCCGGCACCAGACGCGGACGTACCGCGGTTGATAATCGAGCCGCTCAGCCAGAGTATCCTCTCGGATCCCGCCCGGACCGGCGGTGGCGATGGTCCGAAAGAGCTCGGCTTTGAGGCCAACATCGATGATCCACGCAGCCTGGTTGCCGAGAAGGTAGTCGAACAGCTTTTGCCACTGGGCGCGCTTTGCGTCCGTCTCCGCCATAGGGAACCTCCGCGCCGAGAACCGTCGAACGTGGCTTGCGCCGCGCCATTCCATCTGACCCTGCTGGTGCCGATGACGGCTACGCTACCGCCGTTTCCTGACGGACGCAAGCGATGCCCCAAGAAGGATCATCAGGGAAAGAGTAGACTGCCAAAAAGCGGTCAGTGGTGCGCCGCGCCGTGACTGGACCGGTCACGCGATGGGGGTTCTCTTATGGTCAAGACGGTGGAACGAACCGAAGCGGTGGCGGCGCAGGACGTGCCAGCGCCGGTGACGCTCCGGTTGCGGCCGGTGATCGAGATGACGCCGGACCAACTGCTGGAGATCTCGTCGCTCAACCGCGACCTGCGCCTGGAGATGACCGCCGAAGGAGAGCTGATCGTCATGGCGCCAGCGGGCACGGAGACCGGTTGGATGAATGGCAGGATCGGCGTTCGACTCGGACTTTGGGCGGAGCGGGATGGCACGGGCGTTTACGGTGATTCCTCGACCGGCTTCACGCTTAATGGCAACGCGGTGCGTTCACCCGACGCCTCGTGGGTTTTGTGCTCACGTCTGGATGCCCTCAGTCCTGAGCAGCGGCGCAAGTACGCTCCCCTTTGTCCGGACTTCGTCATCGAGCTGCGCTCGCCGAGTGATCGCCTGAGCGTGGTTCAGGCCAAGATGCGGGAGTGGCTGGACAATGGGGCGCGGTTGGGGTGGCTGCTGGACCCGGACCACAAGCGCGTCTACGTCTACCAGCCCGACACCGAGGCGCAACAGCTCGACGATCCGAAAGCACTCTCGGGCGATCCTGTCCTTCCCGGGTTTGTGCTGAACCTGGACGAGGTCTGGTAGCGAATCTCCAGCGGCAATATCAGTCTCGGAGTCTGGGCAGCACCTCGGCGGCGATCAGTTCGAGATTGGTGATATCGTCGAGCTCCAGCCACTGGAGCATCACACCCTGGACCCCCATCGCGGCCAGCGCGGTGAGCTGCGCGACCGCTTGCTCCGGCGTGCCGATGATCGCGCCGCGCGCCCGAAGCTCGTCCGCCGAGCGCTCGCCGAGCTTGGCGCGGACCTCGTCCTCGCTGGCGGCGATCACGCCGCG
>JACDBO010000202.1 GCA_013694885.1 Chloroflexia bacterium
CCGTTCTCTACACACTATGCCAATAGCGCATGGCTACTCGGCGGCGACCGCGGCCAGCACCCGCCCATCGGCGGCGAGGAGGTCGCGAAGCCGCGTCGCGGCGTCATTCGCGGCGGAGAGGTCTTCGGCATCTGCCGCGTCCCGGAGGTCGCCGAGCACCGCCTCGATCTGCTCGGCGGTGGACGCATCAAGGGTGTGGGCAACCCGATCCCGGATCCACTCGAGGGCGGCCACATCGCCGGTGACGGCACCAGGGTCGTCCGCTTCGACATCGACGAGGAGCTGACGCGCCCGGAGATCGAACCGGGCGAGGTCGATCTCGGCCGGTTCCCGGCGACGCAGCTGGAGATCGAGGCCGGCTCGCTCAACGTCCATAGCCGCCTGGCGGATCTCGGCGGGGTCGCGGGCATCGACCGCGCCGGCGAGCGTGTTGAGCGCCTCGCTCATCTGATATTCGAGCAAGTCGGGCACGTCGTCCGCTCGGTACGTGGCCCAAGCGGCGCTCATCTCGACCGCGGTGTCCGCCATCGCCTCCCAGTCCTCGGACTCGGCCGCCGCGACGATGTTGGCGGCGCCGGTCGTCAGGGTCTCGACCTCGGCCGCGGGCGGTCCCCAGACAGCGTCGGTCGGCACGGCAAGGGCAAGGGCTTCGAGGTCCGTCTCGGAGCTACTTCGGAACTCGCCGTAGCCGGGAGCGAAGATCTAGTCTTCGTACTGGCCATCCTGGTGGAGCTCCTGAGCAACGATCGCCCCATCGACGGGACCTTGCGGTCCGGTGACAGTCTCGCCAACCGTGGTGACGGTGACTTCCTCGAAGACGAAGTTGGGCATGTTCTCGGGCCGGTAGACGTCGCCGACCGCCGGGTCGGCCGGCATGATCATCGCCGGGGGGCCATCCTTGCCGGCGAGCCAGGTGCCCTCGGTATCGGCGACGACGCCCTCTTCATAATTAAAGACATCCTCACCGAAGTACCAGACGGAGCCGTCGTCGGCCTGGGCGTACCAATCGAGCGCGACCTCGAGGATCTGCCCGTCACGAAATGCGACGAACTGGGAGACGAGCGTCTCGGTCTGCTGGCCGTTCCATTCGATGGTCTTGGTCTCGGGGAGGAGGGTGACTTCGATGCGCAGGGGGGCGCCCTCAGCGTAGCCGAGCAGCAGGGCCGAGTGGAGGTTGCTGATGGGGAAGAGCGGGTTGGTGATGGTGGTCGGGTCCGAGAAGGTTGGCTCGTCGAGATCGACCCGTTCGCTGTCCGGCGCAATCGGGAGACAGCGATCGCCCGCCTCGATCTTGATACAGTCCGCTGTGTCCTGGGCGAGAGCAGACCCGACAGGGGTTCCGATCATCGCTAACATCGCTGTCGTGAGCAGCGCAACGAGGGATCGTCTGGTCATCGGACTTTCCTTTCAACGAGCGGTGAGCTGGGTCGAGCGCGGCGGCACCCATCGACCCAGTGGCCGGTCGCGCCCCTAGTCATCGGATTCGCTGCCGAGCACCTTGCCGGTCTTCGCGTCGACCTTGACGTCCTCGGTCCCGACGTCGACGTTGAAGACGAGGCTGCCGCGGTAGTCCTCGAGGTCGACTTCACCGACCGGGCCTGAGGCGGCGGTTTGGGCCGCTTCGACGGCCTGATCAAGCGTGATCTCCGCTTGTGGAAGCAGCTCCGCGCCGTCGTCGAGCGTGCCCGCCGCCACCGGCGTTTCGCCATCGTCATCGTCGAGGCTGAGGAAACGGGACACGTGCTTCAGAACCGCGGACGAGTAGGTCTCGCTCGCGGTCGGACCGGCGCTCACGACGAACACACTCCCGCCGAATATGGTGGCGCCCAACGCGAGGGCCATAACTCCGTGCCAACGATTCCTCATATTGACCTCCTTGCTTCGAACATCTCCGGTGGGACGATCCCACCGAACATCACTACCCTACTGAACGCGGATGAAATCTCGATGAAGCGCCCGAGCGGCACCGAAAGGGTTAGTGACTCGTGGGGAGCAGGAGCTCGACCCGCGTCCCCTGCCCAACCTGGCTCTCTAAACCAATCGTGCCGCCGTGCGCCTCCGCGATCGCCTTGCAAATCGCCAGGCCGAGGCCCGCCCCGCCGTGGGCTCGCGCGCGGCCCGCATCGACGCGGTAGAAGCGATCGAAGACGCGCGCCTGGTGCTCCGGGTCGATGCCGCCGCCGGTGTCGGCCACCCACAGCCGCACCGTGGCCCCCTCCACCTGGCAACCGACGGTCACCGAGCCGCCGGCCGGGGTATGCGCCAGCGCGTTGTCGACGAGGTTGATCAGCGCCCGCGTGAGCAAATCCTCGTCGGCGACGAGGGGCGTCGGTGTCGAGGCATCAACGAGGGAGATCGTTGCCGCCGCCACCGGCGCCGCATAGTGCTCGATGATCGAGGCGATAGTGTAGTTGAGATCGAAAAGCGCGCGGTCGGGCGCCAGACGGCCCGCGTCGGCCCGCGCCAGCGTCAGCAGCGTGGCGACGAGTCCGGTGAGCCGCTCCAGGTCGCCATCCAGCTCGCGCAGCGCTTCCCGGTAGTCGTCGGCGGTGCGAGGTCGCGCCAGCGCCAGATCGACCTGGGAACGCATCAGGGTGAGCGGCGTGCGGAGCTCATGGGCGGCGTCGCCGGTAAAGCGGCGCTGGCGCGCGAACGCGTCCTCGATCCGGGCCAGCATCGCGTCGAAAGTCCGCGCCAGGCGCCCCAGCTCATCGTCGGGCAGGTCGAGGTCGAGCCGGGTGTCCAGATCATTGCCGTCGATCCGCCCCGCCAGCGTCGTGATCGCGGCGACAGGGGCGAGCGCCCGCCCGGCGAGGAGGTAGCCGCCACCGGCCGCGACGAGCAGCACGAGTGGTCCGGCGAGGGCGAGGATGCCGAGCAGGGTCGCCAGGGCTCCGTCGACCTCGTCGCGGTCCAATCCCACCTGCAGCGCGCCGACGACGCGGCCATCGGTCCGGATCGGCGCGGTCAGGAGGCGCATCGATTCGCCGTCCTCGACCGGAACCGTGCTGAATCGGGTCTCGCCACCGAGCGCCGCAGTGACCGCGTCGTCACCCGGCACCTCGCCGCCCTCGTGTGCGGATTCGGAGACCGCGCCGCCGTTGCCGTCGAACACCCGTCGAAAGAGTTCCGCGTCCGCCGGGTCAGGCTCGATGGGCGCCGGTACCGGTGTCCCGTCCCGAACGATGAACCGCACGGTCGCCAGCTCAGCCGTTGCCCGATCCTGGAGTTGCTCGTCGAGACTGGCGTAGAGACGCTGCCGCAGGCCGAGGTAGAGCCCGCCGCCGAAGAGCAGCAGCGCCGCCATCAGCAGCGCCGCGTACCAGAGTGTGAGACGCCAGCGGATCGGCAGGATGAGAAGGCGGCGGGATGTCACGGGTCTGGCGTGAAGCGGTAGCCCGCTCCACGCACCGTCTGGATCAGGCGGCCGGGGTAGGGGTCGGCCAGCTTCTGGCGGAGTTGGCGGACGTGGACATCGATGACGTTGGCCATGTCCGGAAAATCGTAATCCCAGACGTGCTCGGCGATCATCGCCCGCGTCAGGACGCGCCCTGGGTGGCGCATCAGGTACTCCAGGATGCGGAACTGCTTGTTCGGCAGGGCGACCTCGGCCTCGCCGCGCCAGACTCGGCGCGCGGCCGGATCGAGCCGGACATCCCCAACGTGGAGCACCGCCCCCACCGTCCCGGCGGGGCGGCGGGCGAGGGCACGCAGGCGGGCGGTCAGCTCGGCGAAGGCGAAGGGTTTCACAAGGTAATCGTCAGCGCCAGCATCGAGACCGGCGACACGATCGGGCACCGCGTCGCGCGCGGTCAGCAGCAGGATCGGTGTCGGCGTCCGGCGGCGCCGGAGCCGGCGGCAGACCTCGAACCCATCGACGCCGGGGAGCATCACATCGAGCACGATCGCGTCGTACTCACCCACCGCCACCCACTCGAGCGCCTCCTCCCCGCTGCCGGCGAGGTCGACGCCGTACCCCTCCTCCGAGAGACCGCGCCGCAGCAGCGCCGCCAACCGCGCCTCGTCCTCGACCACCAGGATGCGCACGCCCACCCATGCTCCTCGTTCGGCCGCTCACTGCTCTACGGTCCAGACCGCTCCCAAGATACGCGGGGGAGATGAAGGCACGATGAAGGCAC
>JACDBO010000245.1 GCA_013694885.1 Chloroflexia bacterium
GAGTAGGTGCCGAGTGGAAGCTCCTCGCCGGTGCTCTCGCCCTGGCTGCCGCCGCCCTGCTCGCCAATCTCCACCTCGATCGCCTGGACGGTGTCGCCCTCGATCTCTGTGCCCTCACGCACCTCGAAGGTGACGGTCGTTCCCTCGGCCTCCTGGATGCGGCCGGTGCAGTTGGCGTTCTCGTTGTCGCTTTCGTCCACCTCGCAGAACCGCTTCTGAATCGTGATCGTACCGGTGTCGGTCGACTGGATGGCCGGCTGGGTCTCCTCTGCCGCCGTCGGTGCCGGCTCAGTCGCTTCCTCGGTCTGGCCGCCATCGACCGCCTCGGTCGCCTCGTACTGGACGACTTGATCGCCGGCCTGCAGCGAGATGGTCGCGAACGGAGCCTCGCCTTGCTCGGCCAGCGCCGGGAACGGGCCGATGCAGCCGACCTTGGTCAGACCTTCGGCACTGCCGTCACCACCGCCGGCGACATCGAATTCCTGGCCGGCGAAGCTCTGGGGAGTGGGCAAGGTGGCTGGTGGACCCTCTTCGGTCAACCGGATGTAGCGCAACAAATCAGCATCGCCGCCGTCAGAGGCGAAGAGTTCGTCAAACGGCTGGTCGGCGGAGGCGGCGTAGATCGTCTGGCCTTCGCCCGTTGAACCGATCTCCGTGAGCACATCCGCCGTGAGGTCCGGCTCCGGTCCGGCGGGGACGTAGACGGTGCCGTCGTCGGCCTCGATATTGCCGGCGTCGACGGTCTCGCTGGGGCACTCGGTGTCCGGCGCGTCGAGGTACTGCGGCAGGTACCGGTCGGCTTGGCCGTCCTCGCCAGCCGGCACGTAGAGCGCGCCGAGCGGGTCGTCGTCCGGCTTCGCGTACACCGGATTGCCGGCTTCGTCGGTGAGTTCTTCAAGCGCGCCGATGTTGATCGGCACCTGGCGATCGAGGAGATAGCGCTCTCCATCGACCACCAGTTCCGTCCCCGACGCGCCCGTCGGCGTCGCCTGCCCGCTCTGTGCCAGAGCCAACGCGCTAGCGGCGCCGACCTGCCAGATGGGGATCCACGCCATCACCGCGATCAAGAGGAACGTCAGAGGCCGCCGGTACCGCATTGCCTTACTCCTCGTGTCAACGCTTGCCTACGAGCCCAGGGTCGAGAGATGTCGTCGCTTCTGTCCGCACGATTTGCACGTTTCGCGCCACCACGTCACTCGATCCGGCCGGTTGCCACGGCACATTTTATGCTCTTTCTCTGCCGTGCCGCACAACTGAGTCGGCACGTGCTAATCGAAGCATTCGATTGGTTGAGCGTGCGGCTGGGCAAATGGGTCCACGCCGGAACAAGCGGGAGGAAGCATCAATGCGGACATCATGGCGATCGAGTCGCTGGCTGGTCTTCCTGTTGGCATTCGGCATTCTGTTTCTCGCAATGAACCCCGGTTTCGGCAGCGCCACCCAGGCCGCGCAAGATGCTCAGCCCACCGAAGCGGCGCAGGGCGGCGGCGCCGTCAACGTCGAACTCGTGCTCGACTCCTCCGGGTCGATGGCGCAGGAGGTCAGCCCCGGCGTCACCCGGATCGATGCCGCGAAAGACGTCCTCAACGACTTGATCGAGGCCATCCCGGAGCGAGAGGGTGTCAACGTCGGCTTCCGCGTCTTCGGTCATGAAGGAAGCAACCAGGAAGCGGACCGCGCCGAGAGCTGCCAATCCACCGACCTCATCACACCGATCGAAGGCGTCAACAAGGACGCCTTGCGCGGGGCGGTCGAAGGCTACCAGCCGGTCGGTTGGACCCCGATCACCCTCGCCCTGCAGGAGGGCGGCGGCGACTTCCCGCCCGAAGAAGAGGGCGTCACCAATGCGATCGTGATGGTCACCGATGGACTGGAGACCTGCGACGGCGATCCTTGCGCGGCCGCGCAAGCCCTCGCTCAGGGTGACGTCAGCGTCACCAGCTATGTCATCGGCTTCGGTCTGACCGCGGAGGAGCAGGCGACCCTGCAGTGCATCGCTGACGCCGGGGGTGGACTGAACCTCGGTGCGGGCAGCGCCGAAGAACTCAACGAGGCGCTCTTCACCGTCTTCGAAGAACTGCAAGTCGTCGTCCAGACCGGGTTCCTCGAAATCGAAGCCTTCGGTAACGTCTGGCCGCGGGCAACCATCAACTGCCGCACCGGCGCGACCGACTCCAACCCGGAAGGCGAGATCGTCAGTGTCACATTGACCGACTCCAACCGCGTCGAACTCAACGCCGGTGTCTGCGAGGTCAGATGGGCAAACCCGAGCGGTCAGGAGACGATCATCCGCGTGAACATCGACGCCGGACAGACGACGTGGATCCGCGGATCGCTCCTCAAGTTCCCGCAGGGCGCCGGTGAGATCTACGTGGTGCGCGACATCGCCGGGGTGATTATCTGGCAAGACCAGTTCGAGCAAGGCGACTACGTGTGGGTGCTGCCCGGCATCTACCAGATCGACTTGCTGGAGCGCGTCGGTGATCCGATCTTGATCTCCGCGGAAGTCCAGTGCTTGCCCGGCACCGCGACTCAACTCGAAATCTGGACCGGCGGGTCGTAGAAGGCCCTCGCTGGGACGGAGGGCCGAGGATCGAGGGCCGAGGTACGAGATCGTTTCTCGGCCCTCGAAGCTTGAACCTCGGCCCTCCGTGTGGGCTTTCCCTTGCCTTTCGCGGCGTCCGATGCCATCCTCCCGCGAGTCGAGGAGGCGGGTTCTCGACCGGAGCGCTGAAGAGCGGCGGGGAGGTATCGGTACGTGGCTGAGACGAAGCGCCTGCGCGTCGGCATCATCGGCTGCGGGGCGGGCGTCTTTCACCTGGAGGGCTACGCCGAGGAGCCGCGGGCGCAGGTGGTAGCCCTCGCCGGGCTCGACACCGACCGCTGCCAGGACCTGGCTAAGCGGTTCGAGATCCCCCGCGTCTACGGTGACTACCGCGAGTTGCTGGAGCAGGACGACATTGACGCCGTGAGTGTCGTCGTGCCGAACAACCTGCATCTGCCGGTGACGCTCGCCGCGCTGGAGGCGGGCAAGCACGTCATCGTCGAGAAACCGCTGGCTCGCAACGCCGATGAGGGCGAGCGGATGGTACGCGCGGCCGAGGCGCACGGCAAAGTGCTCGCCGTCGCCTTTCAGCGTCGCCATCGCCACGACGTGCAGATCGTGCGGCGGATCGTCGCCAACGGCGAACTCGGCGACATCTACTATGCCAAGGCCTTTTGGATGCGCCGCTCCGGCATCCCCGACTTGGGGAGCTGGTTTACCTCGAAGGAGGCTGCCGGTGGTGGCCCGCTGATCGACCTCGGCGTGCACGTCCTCGACATGGCGCTGCACATGACGGGTAACCCGACGGTGACCGCCGTCAGCGCCGTCACCTATGCCCAACTCGGCCCTCAGGGCAAGGGAAACTGGCCGGGTGGCCGACGGCGCTCCGCGAATGCCGGCGCGCGCTACGAGGTCGAGGATCTCGCCGTCGCCCTCCTTCGGATGGAGAACGGCGCCACGCTGCACCTCGAAGCGTCCTGGGCGGTTTACACCGGGATGACTGACGAGTTCGGCGTCCAGCTCTTCGGCAGCAAGGGCGGCGCCCGCATCCATTCAAAGGACTATGCCCAGGTGGGCACCCTGGAGCTCTACGGCGACGTCGGCGACACCGCCATCGACGGTCGACCGCGCCTCCAGCAGCGGCTCGGCCACGGCGGCATCGTCCGCGACTTCGTTGACGCGATCCTCAACGGCACCCCCGTCACCCCGAGCGGCGCCGAAGGACTCGACCGCGTGCGCCTCATCGACGCCATCTACCAGTCCGCCGAGCTCGGCCGGGAGATCGGTATCGAGCAGGAGGCGGTCGTCGGATAGAGATTGTCAGCGTCCTTCTTCCCGAGTTGACGGG
>JACDBO010000253.1 GCA_013694885.1 Chloroflexia bacterium
TTCTTCCGCCCGGTGATCGACCGCATCCCGGTCGAGGAGATCCAGGATTTCCTCCAGAGCGCGATCGCGGCGAAGGTCGGGTATTAGCGCGGCAGTTGGTAGGGGCGCATGGCATGCGCCCGTCGCCTGAAGGGCGACATGGAGCGTTGGTCGATGTCAGTCACCATGCCGGAGGTTGCCGCAACGAGGGGGCAGCATGCGCACGCGGTCGCTGACCCGCTCGACGGGGCGGCGGTGCGGGCCGATTTTCCCGTGCTGAACCAGCCGCCGGTCGAGGGGCGGCCGCCGCTGGTCTTTCTCGACAGCGCCGCCAGCTCGCAGAAACCGGCGGTGGTGATCGACGCGCTCACCGACTACTACACGCGCTACAACGCCAACATCCACCGCGGTGTCTATGAGCTCTCCGAGATCGCCACCGAGCGGTACGAGGCGGCGCGCAAGACGGTCGCTCGCTTCATCAACGCCCGCTCGGCTCGCGAGTGCATCTTCGTCCGCAACACCACCGAGGCGATCAACCTCGTCGCCCAGAGCTGGGGCCGCGCCAACCTGCGTCCGGGCGACCTGATCGTCGGCACAGTCATGGAGCACCACTCCAACCTGGTGCCGTGGCAGCTCGTCGCCGCGGCGACGGGTGCGCGGCTGGCTCACGTGCGGATGACCGCCGACGGCCGGTTGGACCTGGACCACTTCGACGTGCTGATGACCGAGGAGCCGAAGCTGGTCGCCCTCGCCCACGTCTCGAACAGCCTCGGCACCGTCCATCCGGTCAAGGAACTGATCGCGCGGGCGCACGCCGTGGGAGCGACGACCCTGATCGACGGGGCGCAGAGCGTGCCGCACCTGCAGACCGATGTGCGGGACCTCGACTGCGATTTCCTCGCCTTCTCCGGTCATAAAATGTGCGGGCCGATGGGCGCCAGCGTGCTCTACGGCAAGAAGGCGCTGCTCGACGCGATGCCGCCTTTCCTCGGCGGCGGCAGCATGATCCGCAAGGTCGAACTCGACGGCTCGACCTGGGCCGATGTCCCCGCCAAGTTCGAAGCCGGCACCCCGGCGGTCGGCGACGCGATCGCCCTCGCCGTCGCCGTCGGGTATCTCGACGGGCTCGGCATGGAGCGGGTGTGGGCGCACGAGCGCGAGGTCGTCGACTACGCGCTGGAGCGGCTGCGGGAGGTCGAGGACGTGATGCTCTTCGGACCGCGCACGGCCGAGGCGCGCAGCGGCGTCGTCTCGTTCGCGGTGGGGGACATCCACCCGCACGACGTGGCGGCGATCCTGGACGAGGGCAACGTCGCCGTGCGGGCAGGGCACCACTGTACGCAGCCGCTGATGCGCGCGCTCGGGGTGGTGGCGACGACGCGGGCGAGTTTCTACGTCTATAACACGCTGGAGGATGTCGACCGGCTGGTCGATGGCCTGCATCGCGTCAACCGCGTCCTTGGCGGCAAGCGGTCCGTGGCGCCTTCGGCCGCGCGGGCGGACGAGCCGTGCCGGGCGCAATGGGAGCAGGCGGACGGTGGGGCCAAAGTGCCGGCGGAGGTGCCGGACGTGGGGTAGACGATGGCCACGGTGCGGCAACGATGGGTAGGGGCGGATGGGATCCGCCCATCGGCCGCGGGCCGATAACCACCGACGGATTCGTCCCGCGGGCGACAGGCGCACGCCGTGCGCCCCTACAATGGCAACTCGCCGAACTGTACTTTGGATCAACCACCATGACCGACAGCATCTACCGCGAGATCATCCTCGACCACTATCAGAACCCGCGTAATCGGGGCATCCTCGACCCGGCGGATTTTACGTATGAAGATACGAACCCGCTCTGTGGCGACGAGATCCGTATCGACGTGCGTGTCGCGGACGACCGCGTCTCCGAGGTCAAGTTCTCCGGGCGCGGCTGCGCGGTCAGCCAGGCCTCGGCGTCGATCCTGACCGAGATGATCGAGGGCAAGTCGCTTGCCGACGTGAAGACAATCAGCAAGGATGACCTGCTCGACGAGATCGGCATCCCGGTCAGCCCGGCGCGTCTGAAGTGCGCGCTGCTGGGTCTGAAGGTGCTCAAGGCCGGCGTCTACGGCGTCGACCAGGCCGACGACGAGGATCTGTAACGCAACACGCCGTGTCATTCCGGGCGCATCGCGGAGAAGCTCGCTTTCTGACGAGACTACTCTCCCATGAACGAGAGATTTCTCGCTGATAACTATCACTGCGGCTCGAAATGACAATCTAAGGACAATGC
>JACDBO010000226.1 GCA_013694885.1 Chloroflexia bacterium
CCGCTCTTCACCGACTAGCGATGGGGGATTACAGGGAGGACCGGAGAACGGCCAGAGCAGAGCGATCTGCGACGTTCAATGGAGTACGACTGGTTCGCGGAAATCCACATCGCCACCGTGCCACTACCTGGCCGAGCATCTGGTGGGTGTCTGGGAGTAGCTACTGTGGACGAAGTGGATACGGTTGCGCAGCGCCTGCAAGACTGGTTACGGCGCCTCTGCGGCATTACCTACGCCCTCCTCGCCTTCACGCCGCGAAAGCGCGGGACGTAACGCGCTCGGTCCTCGCTCAGACAAGGTGCGGGGTGGGAGCTGTCTGGCTCGTCGAGTGTCGAATGCAAGGAGGGCGTCGATGGTGTTTCCGTGGGAGCGAGTCCAGGAGCTTCAGGGCAAAACGCTCAAGACGGTGAGCAGGGGCGCACCATTCGACGTGATGGAGGTAAGGAACAACTTCGTCAGGGTCGCACCTCTCAGCACCGGAGAGCCGCGCCGGATCGAACGCACGTGTTTCGATCTCGCCGCTAAGAAAGGGCTCGTCACCGACGATGTCAAGCCGAGCCAGATTCAGAAGCAGAGCGCTTCGGTGTTCAACTCCACCTACGTCGCGGCAATCATTCGTGCGGTGGTGGGGACCAACTGACCGTCACGGTTGCTCGACTTCAGCGCTAGAGCGTCTTGGTGGACGGATAGCGCTTCTGGATCTCGGCCTGGATCCGCTGCTCGATATCGGCGCGCCCACCGCCATGTATCAGGTGAAAGCGATCGCACATCGCTATGGTGTCGTGCATGTCGATGCTGATCCAGCGGAGGGCTTCGAGGATGTCGGCATGGTCAGTGGTGATGGTAGGTCGAGACCAGATCGGCTCGTAGTGCATGACGCGATTGCGTAGCACCCGGATTTGCTCGCAGCGATCCCAGATGTCCTGTCGGTTGCGGCCCTTGGTTGAGACTTGGGGAAGACACGCCCAACAAGTTCCGACTTGTTGGGACGCCAGAGGCCACGTTCGAACGGGCTATTGAAGAGGCTGTGCCAAAACCCAAAGTGCAGCTCGGCGACGATCCGATCAGCGTCGTGCGGTTTCCCTTCTCTAGTCAGCTTATCGCGGGCCCTGATGATCTGCTGCCTCTGCCAGGGAGGGAGAAAACCGGGCCGATCACACCAGTAGGTCGTCTGAAAGTGGCCTCTGAGGACGATGTGGATGCTGTTGCGCAGCGCGATTTCAAACGCCTGCAAGATGGGATACAGCGCCTCTGAGAGCTCGATGTTGAAGAAGTAATTGACGACCATATCCAGGTCGCTGCCGCCATCTCGATAGTGTTCCAGGCGGACAGGTGAAACTGGCCGCTCCAGCGCAGCTACAAATTGAGCAACCATTAAAGCCTCACGAGCCACGAATAACCCCGGGATCTTCACCGGCCCGAAGGCCGGGATAGGATACCCGGGGAATTGCATTGGCAAATATAGTTTCCTGGGTATTGATTGTCAATAACAGTCAATACCTGCTCCGCCCCGGCCAGGGAGTTTCGCGACTCCTCCGCAGTAGCACATGTCAGGCAGGATTACCGACCAAGGAGCCTCGCTAAGCACCCCCCACCAATCGCGATCCACGATCACCAAGCTGGCTACACAGCCGTTCTTAGGAATCTCTTAGCCGACGAGACCATCATAGGGTGAGACCCGGCGAGGTGGCCGGGATCATTCGCCCAATGCACTCGCAGGTTGTCATGAAGAGGAGCACGGAACTTATGAGTATCGCATCGATTTCCCGATTTGTTCTGAGCCACAAGTGGTTCGTCGTCGCCTTTTGGGTCGTCGTGACGGTCATCAGTGCGGCGTCGGTCTCGTCGGCGACCGGTGCCCTCTCGATGGGGTTCGACCTGCCCGGTCGTGAGAGCACCAGGGCCAACCAGCTCATCGCCGAGCGCTACGGCACCGGTGGCGTCGCGGCGCCGCTCGTCGCGGTCGTCACCCTGCCGGACGGAACGACGGTCGATTCTCCGGGGGTGACGGAGGAGATCGGACGCGCCTTCGGTGCAGTGTCCGAGCGGGTGCCCGAGACTCGCGTCGTGTCGTTCGCCTCGACCGGCGACCGCGCCTTCGTTTCCGAGGATGGCCGGACCACCTTCGGGTTGATCTACACCCGCTTCTCGTGGACCGACCAAGGCCCCGACGACGACCTGGTGAAGGAGACACTCCATAGCGCCTCGATCGCCGGCTCACCCATCGACGTCACCGGCTATACGGAACTCTCCGGCGAGGAAGAGGGTGGCGGCGAAGGCGCGCTGCTGGAGACGATGATCGGCGGTGTGGGGGCATTATTCATCCTGCTCTGGGTATTCGGCTCGTTCCTGGCGTTCGTGCCGCTGCTCATCGCCGGCGTCGCTATCGTCACCACGTTCCTCGCGGTCTGGGGGTTGACGACACTTACGAACATCAGCTTCCTGGTCCAGTTCATCATCGCCTTGATCGGTCTGGGTATCGCCATCGACTACTCGCTGCTCGTCATCACCCGCTGGCGCGAGGAGCGCGCGGCTGGCCGAGAGAACCGGGAGGCTGTCCAGCGAGCGATGGAGACGGCCGGTCACTCGGTCGTGTTCAGCGGGACAACCGTCGCCATCGGACTCGTGGCGATGGCCCTGCTGCCGGTGCCGGCCCTGCGGAGCATGGGCTTCGCCGGTCTGCTGGTCGCGCTGATGAGCGTGCTCGTCAGCATCACCCTGCTGCCGGTGCTGCTGGCGACGGTCGGTCCGCGCCTCGACTGGCCGCGGCTGCGACGCGGCGACCAGCACAGCGAAGGCTGGGAACGCTGGGCCAGGCTGATCGTCCGGCGGCGTGGCGTGGCCGCCACCGTCTCGGCACTGGTCCTGATCGCGCTCGCGATCCCCGCCTTGTTCATGAACGTCGGTGATCCCGACGCGACATCGCTGGCGTCATCGGGTGAAGCGCACGACGCGCTCCTGACGCTGGAAGCCGCGGGCATCGGGAGCGGCGTCCTGACCCCCTTCGAGGTGGTTGTCCGGAACGGCGATCCAGCCCAGGTCGCGTCAACGCTTGCCGACCTCGACGGCATCCGCGGCGCCGTCGCGCCCGACGATCAGGATTGGCGCAGCGGAGACGCTGCCGTTGTCGCGGTGATTCCCACCTCCGACGGCAATTCGGCGGAAGGGCAATCGACACTCGATCGGGTGCGCGCGGCGGCCGACGGCATCGGCGGCGGGGTCCTTGTCGGTGGGCTGGCGCCGTCGACGGCAGATTTCAACGACGCGGTCTACGGCAACTTCCCGTTGATGCTGGGTTTGATCGTGGTGGTGACCTTCGTCCTGCTCGTGCGGGCCTTCCGGTCAATCCTGCTGCCGCTCAAGGCGGTGGTGCTCAACGTGCTCTCGATCGGCGCGACGTACGGTCTGCTGGTGCTGATCTGGCAGGAGGGCTACGGCTCGCGGCAGATCTGGGGGATCGAGCCGACGCACGCGATCACCAGCTGGATTCCCATCACCGTCTTCGCTTTCCTGTTCGGTCTCTCGATGGATTACGAGGTCTTCATCCTGTCGCGGATGCGCGAGGAGTACGACGCGACCGGCTCGACCGACCTGGCCGTCATTCGCGGTATCGGTCGCACCGCTCGCCTCGTGACCTACGCCGCGCTGATCCTGGTCCTCGCCTTCGTGGCAATGGGGTCTATCCCCGAAACGGAGCTCAAGGTGTTCGGCACCGGCCTGACACTCGGCATCCTGCTGGACGCCACGATCGTCCGCGCGGTGCTCGTCCCCGCCGCCGTCTCGTTGATGGGGCACTGGAACTGGTGGCTGCCGTCGTGGCTCGACCGCGTGGTTCCCAAGCCGGAAACCGCCATCCACGACCGAGCGACGGCGCCCACGGCCGCGCGCGCCGACTGAGTCAGAGGACAGGGGGTGGCGAGCGGGCTTATGGCTCACCGCCACCCCCTGCCCCCTGTCCTCTGCCCTCTCCGTTCCTATGGAGGATACCCCCCCTTTTGAGATTCCCGTTCGCCGCGTAGCCGGTGTCGATGCGTCCCGGCAGACTCAAGTCATGGGTCAGCGCGGTCGGGACGTACCGTGACCGCGGACACACGATTCACGGACGCCTGGTCCAGGGCGACGGGCGCACAGGGATTTCGCCATGGACATCTCACGCTATGACACGTTCTCCACGACACGCACGATGCCGCGGACCCGGACGGTCAGCCTCGAACCGCTGCGCGAGGTCGGCATCATCGCCGTTGCCACGTTCCTCTACTTCTTCGTGCGCGGCCTCGTTGACGGGCGCGTGGCCGACGCGGTGGGTCACGCCCGGTGGTTGGTCGATCTCGAACGGCAACTCGGCGTATTCTGGGAGCCAGCGATCCAGCGCTGGACGCTGGCGAACGAGGCCCTGGTGCGGGCCGCGAACGCCGTCTACATCTATGGCCACTGGCCGGTGGTGATCGCGACGCTGACGTGGTTGCTGATCGCCCATCGCGAGCACTTCCCGCTGTATCGCACCGCGCTGCTCGTCTCCGGCGCGATCGGTCTGGTCTGCTTCGTCACTGTCCCGATGGCGCCGCCGCGGTTCCTCGGCGACCTCGGGTTCGTCGACACGGTGACGCTGCACAGCGAGGCCTACCGGGTGCTCCAGCCGCCGTCGCTCGTCAACCAGTACGCGGCGATGCCGAGCCTCCACGTCGGCTGGAACCTGCTCATGGGGATCGCGATTGTGACTCTGGCCGGGCACTGGGCATGGAAAGCCTTCGGGGTGGCGATGCCGCTCGCCATGTCCGCGGCGACGCTGATGACGGCCAACCATTACCTCATCGACGGCCTGGCCGGCTCCCTCATCGCCCTCATCGGCCTGGCCGCCGCCCGTCGCATGAGCGGCCCGGGGTCCAAACCCGTCGCCTCCGGCTCAGTCCTCAATCCTCAGTCCTCAGTCCTCCGCCCTGCCGCGCATTCGCGCCGAGGCGGCGCGTGAAGTCCGGGAGCCGCCTGCTGATCGTCGAGGACGACGCGGCGATCGCCCGCTTGCTCGAACTCGAACTGTCGCATCGCGGCTTCGATGTCCACCGCGTCGGCGACGGCCGCGCCGCCGTCGCCGCTATTGCCGAGGTACGGCCGGACGCGGTGGTCCTCGATATCCTGCTGCCGGGGATGGACGGCGAGCGCGTCCTTCGGCAGGTGCGGCGCAGCGGTAACACGGTGCCGGTGATCATGCTGACGGCCCGCGACAAGACTGGCGACAAGATCCGGGCGCTAGACGGCGGCGCCGACGACTACCTCACCAAGCCGTTCCAGATCGAGGAGCTGCTGGCCCGGCTGCGCGCCGTCCTGCGCCGGACCGAGCGGGACGAGGTGCTGCGCGTCGGCGACCTGGAGATCAACACCGCCGCGCGCGAGGTCCGGCGCGGGCAGGACCGCATCGAGCTGACTGCCCGCGAGTATGCCCTGCTGGAATTCATGGCCCGCAACGCCCGCCGGGTGCTGCCGCGCGAACTGCTGCTGGAGCGCGTCTGGGAGCATGCCGAGGAACTCGACCCCAACGTGCTCGACGTGTACATCGGCTATCTGCGCCGCAAGATCGAGCGGCCCGACCGCCCCCGCCTGATCCAGACCGTGCGCGGTGTCGGTTTCGCGCTGCGCGAGGAGTAGCGCGGTGCTCTCCATCCGCTGGCGGCTGACGCTCTTCCACGCCGCCGCGATCCTGGTCGTCGCGGCGGTGCTGATCGGCATCCTCGCCGTCGTCGCCATCCGCGGCGTCCAGACCAGCGTCGAGGAGACGGCGCGGGCGCGGGCCGTCGAGGCGGTCGGATTGCTGGAGTCGGGAGTCCCGCCCACCGACCAGGCGCTTGCCGGCCTCACCGAGGGGAGCGTCTACCTACTTATACGGGACGGCCGGGGCAGGGCGATGGCGAATGTCGGGGTCCCCTCCTCCGACATTGACGCCGTCGGCGCGGACGTCCGGGACGCGGTCTGGCGTGATGTGCTGGCTACCGGACAACCGGTCACACGAGGACCGGAGGAGATGTATGTCTACGCCGCGCCGGTGGCGGTTGGCCGCTCGGATGCGCGTGTCGTCGAGGCGTGGAAGTCCTACGATGACTTTGGCGGCAACATTCTCCCGTTCGCCACGTTTACGGTGGTCGCCGTCCCCGCCGGGTTGCTGCTCGCGATCGTCGGCTCCTACCTGCTGGCTCGCTCCGCCCTCTCCCCGGTCGACGCCATCGTCCGCTCGGCCCGTGCGATCACCGAGAGCGACTTGGCGCGCCGGCTGCCTGTGCAGCGTCCGCGCGATGAGCTAGGCCGGTTGGCATCGACCTTCAACGACCTGCTCGCGCGGCTCGAAGTGGCCTTTCGGCAGCGCGACGAGACGCTCACGCAGCAGCGCCGCTTCGTCGCCGACGCCAGCCACGAGCTGCGGACACCGCTGACCTCGATCCAGGGCTATGCCCGGATGCTCGACCAGTGGGCGCTCGATGACCCGGCGACCGCCCGCGAGAGCGTGGCCGCGATCCGGCGCGAGGCCGAGCGGATGGAGGCATTGGTCGAAGCGCTGCTTCGCCTGGCGCGCGGCGACGAGGGCGCGCCGCTGACCCTGACAACCACCGACCTCCGGGACCTCGCCACCGAGGTCATCGGATCCGTCCGCACCGGCGCCGGTCAGTCCGTCGCGCTGACGGAAAGCCTGCCCGACACGCCCGTCCGCGCAACTGTCGATCGGGCGGCGATTGCGCAGGCGGTGGCGATCCTGCTCGACAACGCCGTCAAGTACACACCCGCCGGCGGCCGCGTCACCCTCTCCATAGGAAGGACGGGCAACGTGACGGAGATCGCGGTCACCGACACCGGCATCGGCATCGCGCCGACGCACCTGCCCCACATCTTCGATCGCTTCTATCGGGTCGACGCAGCCCGCGGCGCCGGCGGCACCGGGCTCGGTCTGGCCATCGCCCGGCAGATCGCCGAGCGCTACGACGGCACGATTGCCGTCGCCAGCACGCCCGGCGAGGGATCGACGTTCACCCTCCGGCTCCCGGCGGCGGGCGATGACACCGCACTCGACCCACCCAACTGACAATCAGTTGTTCGGCGCACGGACTCATCGCCTCCCCGGTTGTCTCGCCATCGGTCAGCCGGTAGAGTGCGCTGACGGCATCGCCCCGCGCGTCGCCACTCGAGGAGGCATGTGTGAATCAGCCACCGGACAGCAGATCGCCCGTTGAGGAGGAGGACGTGGTGCGACTCGCCCGCTTCGCCAGCCTCGCCATACCCGAGGCGCGGTTGTCGCGGGTAGCGCGCGAACTCGACACCACACTCGCCCTCGCCGACGACCTTTGGGATCTCCCTGTCGGCGACCTCGCCCCGGCGACGGACACGTTCAACCC
>JACDBO010000271.1 GCA_013694885.1 Chloroflexia bacterium
GCGACGAACGAGGTTGCGCGCGAAGAAGAGGAGATTCGCCGGGCGCTCGGCCAGCCGCCGCATCAGGAAGGGATACCACTCCGGCCCGTACGGCGTCGCCACGAGTACCCGGTGGCCACGTTCGACCAGCGCGGCCTGAAGATCCGGCCGGATCCCGTAGAGCATCTGGAACTCGACTCGCTCCGGTCCGATCCCCGCGCGAGCGATGAACGCAATCAGGTGGTCGATGAGCCGCTCGTCGTGCGTGGCCAGCGCGCAGAAACCAGTCCCGGCAAGCATTCGTTCGGCCAGTCGCAGATAGGCAGTATCAGCGTCAGCCTTTTTCGGCCGGGCCACGCTCGCCGGTTCGAGATAGGCGCCCTTGACCAGTCGCAGGTTGGGCGCGAGCGGCAGGAGATCATCGAGGTCAACGTCGGTGCGGTAGAGGTACGACTGCAGCACCGTCCCGACGTTGTCGTGCCCGTCAGCGCGCAGGCGGCGGTAGATGCGCAGCGTGGCATCGACACGAGTCGATTCTTCCATATCGATGCGCACGAAGTTGTCGTGAGTCGCGGCCCGGCCAGTGAGTTCAGCGACGTGCCGGTAGGCGAAGTCTTCCCCGAGGTCGAGACCGAGGTGAGTCAGCTTGACCGAGAGGTTGGTCGTGAGTCGCTCCTGGGCAATGCAGTCGAGCACGATCAGGTACTCATCGAGCACCGCGCGTGCCGCCGGCTCCTCGCGCACCCCTTCGCCGAGCAGCGTCGTGTTTGTCCGAAACCCTCTCGCGTTGAGCCCACGGAGCACGGGCAAGCACTGATCGAAGCGCTCACCGGCGACGAACCGTGAGGCGCCCAACCGCATTCCGTATCGTCGCACGCCCCGCGACACGAGTGGGTTTCCAGTGGCGCCGAGGATGGCGCGGCGGAAGATCGGGTTCAGGGAAAGGAACACGTTCGGCCACCGCCCTGAGTGCGTCGCGTTCGTCGCTGGTTCGGATACCATGCCGCCTCCAGGCGTGGTCTCGTCGATCGTGCCGAAGTTGGCCGACCGGTGGCATCATATATGAGTCGAATGCCGGGAGCCGGCGAGGGTCGACAACGGGAGGAGCCGCAGACCATGACCATCGACTCGATTCTGTCCTTTGAGAACGGGAACCACCGCTCGCTTGCGCGTGACCGCGCGACGCTGGAAACCGCGCGCGAAGCCCTGGAACGGGAGGGGTTCTATGCGTATGGCACCGTCGATGACCAGAATCGCTGGACCATCGCGGTCGACGATGAGGTCGGGCGGGTCGATGTCCGTGTCGGCGATGACGGCCTGGAGGTCGCGTTCTGGGCAACATCGCCGGGGCTCTTCGCCGATGAGGAGAACCCGTGGCGGCGCCGCGCGCTGGAGCGGCTGGCGCGGATGACCTTGCCGAACATCGCGCGCGGCTTCCTCGAACCGCACCAGCGCGTGAGCTGGGACGAGGTCGAACAGGGGGTCGCCGTCACCACCACCTACGAGCTCCCGTTCACGCGCGCCGAGGATGTCGGCCGCTTCACCCGTGAGCGCCTCCCCGAACTCGATCACCTCCTCGGGCTCGTTGAGCGCCAGCTCGCGTGACCGCTCGCGCTACTCGACATCTGGCCTTCGGTGAAGGTGGGCAGCGCTGACGGGTGTCGTCCTTCATGAGGACGGGCGGATGCCATCCGCCCTGCATCTGTCGGTGCCGGACAGGAATCAGGGAACCTTTCTCATGGCGGTGAACAACGGCGGAGAGACGCTCTTTGATGCCCACCGTTGGCGACGACGGCTCTCGGTTGCGCAGGGGCGTGAGCCGGCGGACCTGGTGATCGCCGGTGGGCGGGTCGTCGATGTGTTCGCCGAGGAATTGGTCGAGGCCGATGTGGCCATCGTCGACGGCGTTATCGCTGGCGTGGGACGGTATGAATCCGCCCGGGCGCGGATCGAAGCCGCCGGCAAGGTGGTCGCGCCGTCGTTTATCGACGCGCATGTCCATCTGGAGAGCTCGCTGCTCTGGTTGCCGGAGTACGCGCGCGCGGTCCTTCCCCACGGCACCGGCGCCGTGGTCACCGATCCGCACGAAATGGCCAACGTGTGCGGTTTGCCCAGTGTCGAGGCGATGCGGAGCGCCGCCCGCAACCTGCCGCTGCGGATCGCCTTCACCGCACCCTCATGCGTACCGGCCAGCGAGCACGAGAGCCCCGGCGCCGAGTTCGGCGTCAACGAGATCGCGGCGATGCTGCGCTGGCCGGAGACGGTCGGGCTCGGTGAGCTGATGAATTTTCCAGGCGTACTCGCCGGTTCCGACGACATCGCCGCCAAGCTGGCCATCTCGCCTGGACGCCGCCGCGATGGCCACGCCCCCGGTCTGCGCGGGACGGCCCTACAGGCCTACGCCGGCTCCGGTGTCGGCTCCGACCATGAATCGACCGCGATCGATGAGGCGCGCGAGAAGCTCCGGGCCGGGCTCATGCTGATGCTCCGCGAAGGCTCGACCGAGAAGAACCTGCGCGAATTGCTGCCACTCGTGACCGACGCGACCTATCCTCGATGCTGCTTCGCCTCCGACGACCGCGACTGCCACGATCTCATCCGCAAGGGCCACGTCGACGACATCCTGCGCACCGCGATCGACGCCGGCCTCAGTCCGCTCCGCGCGATCCGCATGGCAACCTGGAACGCCGCCGACTACTGGCGGCTGCCCGCCATCGGTGCCGTGGCTCCTGGCTACGAGGCCAACCTCGTGCTCCTCGACGATCTCACCCGCGTCGCCGTCAGCGCGACGCTCTACCGTGGCGTGGTTGTCGCCCAGGATGGCGCCTGCATCGCCGCGCTCGACCCGGCGCCACCTCCGGCGGACATCCGCTCAACCGTGAATCTCGCGCCGCTGCGTCGCTCGGCGCTTCGCCTGCCTCTCGACCGAGCGACACACGCCGTCGAAGTGATCCCCGGCCAGATCGTCACCCGCTTTACTCCAGTCACGCCGCGGGTTGCCGGCGACGAAGTGCTGGCGGACCCCGCGCGCGACCTGCTGAAGCTCGTCTGCGTCGAACGCCACCACGCCACCGGGCGCGTCGGCGTCGGCTACGTCCTGGGTTTCGGCCTGCGACGTGGCGCCGTTGCCAGCAGCATCGCCCACGACGCCCACAACATCGTCGCAATCGGGGCCGACGACACCGACCTGATGGCCGCCATCGCCACCGTTGCCGACTCTCAGGGTGGGTTGGCCGTCGTCGCCGATGGTAAGCTCCTCGCCCATCTGGCGCTGCCGATCGCCGGTCTGCTCTCGGACCGACCGGCAAATGAGGTGGCCGCCGCCTACAGCCGCCTGGAAGCCACCGCGCGAGAACTCGGGAGCCCGCTCGCCTCCCCGTTCGGCCAGCTCGCCTTTCTGGCGCTGTCAGTGATCCCCGCCGCCCGCGTCACCGACCGAGGGTTGCTGCACATCACCATGTGACAGAGTTACTCAGGAGCTGACAATGACCTTTGACCGCAAGGAACGCGCTTCGCTCCTGCACGAGCGAGCCGCCGGATATGTCCAGACCGCGCTCGGCGCCATCACCCGCGAATACCCCACGATGCCCTACTACATCGCCACCGGTCCGGGTCCGTACCCGACGCACCGGGAACTCCACCCCGCGTTCTATGGCTGCTTCGACTGGCACTCCTGCGTCGAGATGCACTGGGCTATCGTCCGGTTGCTGCGCCGCTTCCCCGACGCCGTTCCCGACGACGTAGCCCGCGCGACACTCCATAACCTGCTGACCGAGGAGCACATCGCGACCGAGATCGCATTTTTCGAGAATCCGCGCCACGGCACGCTCGAACGCCCCTACGGCCGGGGATGGCTGCTGACCCTCGCGCACGAGTTGGAAACCTGGGACGACCCGGATGCACGTCGCTGGGCAGGGGCGGTGCGGCCGCTCGCTGAACTCCTGGCAACGAACTTCACGAGTTGGCTCCCAAAACTCACGTATGCCCAGCGAGTCGGCGTCCACCAGAACACGGCGTTCGGCCTCTCCCGCGCGCTCGACTTCGCGAGTCTGCGCGCCGGGCAGGGCGACGACGCCTTGCTTCGCGCGGTCCACACCGCCGCGCGTGGCTGGTTCCAGGATGACCGCGACTACCCGGCGCACTACGAACCGTCCGGCGCCGATTTCCTCTCGGCCGCTCTCTCCGAGGCCGAATTGATGGCGCGCGTCCTCGCCCCGTCCGAGTTCCCGTGGTGGCTGGAAAAGTTCCTCCCTGGTCTTGCGAACGAGCGACCCAGATCGCTCTTCCAACCAGCCACGGTCTCTGACGTCACTGACGGGCAGATCGCCCACCTCCACGGGCTCAACCTGAGCCGAGCATGGGCGTTCACGCGGCTAGCCGAATCTCTCCCCACAGACGATGCCCGCGCCGCCCCGCTGCTCGCCGCCGCGGAGCGCCACGCCACCGCGTCGCTCTCCCAGGTCTCGGGGAGTGACTACACGGTCGAGCACTGGCTGGCCGCTTACGCAACGCTGCTCCTCAGCTGAATGGACTCCCCACCGTTGCCCGACCGATCCACCATCCAAAACGACTCCGCGCTTGAGCTGCCTTCTCCGCTGCTTTGCCGGCATACCACCTGGGACGACGAGGAGCGGTACGACGTGGTCATCGTCGGCGCGGGGATCGCCGGTCTCGCCTGCGCCCTTCGGTTGCCGGAGGGACGCCGGGTCGCCCTGGTGAGCAAAGGGGCGCTCGGCGAGAGCAATACCCGTTACGCTCAGGGCGGCCTTGCCGCGGCGGTCGGCGCCGACGACTCGCCCACACTCCACTTTGCGGACACGATGGCCGCCGGCGCGGGTCTCTGCGACGCAGATGCGGTGAGCTCGCTCGTGGAGTCCGGCCCGGAGGCAGTGCGCTGGTTGCTGGCGCAGGGGACCCGGTTCGATCCCGGCGAACACGAGCAGCCAGCCCTCGGGCGAGAGGCGGCGCATGGCCGCAACCGCGTGCTCCACGCCGGTGGCGACGCGACCGGCGCAGAGATCGAGCGGTCGCTCGTCGCCCAGATTCGTGCCCGCCCCGGTGTCACGGTGCGGGAGCGGTCCACGGCGCTCGACCTCCTGGTAGGAGATGGGCGGTGCGGCGGCGTGATCGTCCAAGACTTCGCAACGGGCCATGTCACGGCCCTGCGCGCGCCAGTGATCGTTCTCGCCAACGGCGGCGCCGGGCAACTCTGGGCAGTCACCTCGAACCCACCCGCCGCCACAGGGGACGGCGTGGCGATGGCGATGCGCGCCGGTGTGGCCGTGGCCGATCTGGAGTTTACCCAGTTCCACCCGACCGTCCTAGCACTGCCCGACGCGCCGCCTTTTCTGATCTCCGAGGCCGTCCGCGGCGAGGGCGCCTACCTCCGCAATGGGCGTGGCGAGCGCTTCATGGTGGCTACGCACCCGCTGGCCGAGCTGGCGCCGCGCGATATCGTCGCCCGCGCCATCCAGCGCGAAATCGCGGGACCGAACGAACCATACGTGTCGCTCGACCTGCGCCACCTCGACGCGCTCCGCATGGCCGAACGCTTCCCGACCATCGCCGCCCACCTGGCACGATACGGGCTTGACCTGACGCGTGACCTCCTGCCGGTGGCGCCCGCCGCCCACTACTTCATGGGCGGCATCGTCGCCGGGACGGCTGGGGAAACGAGCCTGCCCGGTCTGCGGGCCATCGGCGAGGTCTCGTGTACGGGTGTTCACGGCGCCAACCGGCTGGCCAGCAACTCGCTCCTCGAAGGTCTGGTCTTCGGTCTCAACGCCGCCGACCACATCGCCGGAAACCGCCTTCCTGACCTCGTCGACGTGCCGAGGGCCGCAAGCAGGTACTTCCGCCCTCCATCGGCCGAGGATGTGGCGACCTGGCGACACGACCTGCGCGCGGCGATGAGCCTCGACGTTGCCGTCGTGCGCGATGCGACCGGCCTTGATCGGGCGTCGACCAGCATCGCACGTCTGGCCGAACGTATGGCCTGCACGGATGCCACAGCGCCGGAGGTGGCCGAGCTACGCAACATGACGCTGCTTGCCCTCGTCATTATCGCCGCCGCTCGCCGCCGCGAGGAGAGCCGGGGCAGCCACTTCCGCTCCGACTTCCCGGACACGGCGCCCGAGATGGATGGTCAGCACCAGCTCCTGCTCACCACTTCCGATGGGCAGCGACTTACCTACGGCCGCCTCTCCGTTGCCCTCTCGCCCAGGTCGGGCACGAGCTGACCACGACCGCAAGGTAGGGGCGCATGGCATGCGCCAGCCCCCGCGGGGAAATCTTCGGTCGACGGGCGGACACCATCCGCCCCCAGAGCCTGTTATGGACTTGGTATGCATTCGACATAGAAACGACGCTCCGTAAGCCGTACCCGACGGATGTAACCGACGAGGAGCGGGCCGGCGTCATCCCAACCTCTCGCTGACGACCGAGGACGCCCCGCGGCGCATCCACGGCTGGCGTGGGACTACGAGCGCCTCCCCGCCACGCTTGCCGGTCTCCGTTTCTGCGCCGTCGTCTGCATGCTCCTCCACCACGCCTATCAGCTCCTAGAGCGGTTCTCACAATGGTTGTCCGCTGAGCTGGTAGCCACAGTGCGCGAACCAGGCGACCGCATCGGCCGCCGTGATGGTGGCCAGCCCCGCCGTGATGGCCTCGTCCAGGGCAGCGCGAGTG
>JACDBO010000277.1 GCA_013694885.1 Chloroflexia bacterium
CCTTGGAACCGGCCGTCAGCTGACGCCGCGAGAGCGAGACGGAGCATGGCCAAAGAGCGTCTGGACCAAGGCCACCAGCCCGGCGCCGAACGGCGCGGCGGCGCGGTTCTTGCGACCAAGCGGCAACAGGCATTGTCCCCCCG
This sequence comes from Chloroflexia bacterium, assembly GCA_013694885.1. Classification (GTDB taxonomy): domain Bacteria; phylum Chloroflexota; class Chloroflexia; order Thermomicrobiales; family UBA6265; genus JACDBO01. The sequence goes on from JACDBO010000277.1 coordinate 144, forward strand.
GGAGGCAATCGTGTCTGATCCTCACGGGGACTCCTGGGGCTGAACATCCCGTTCTGGGGCGTCACCGACCCCGACGCGGCATCGCTTGAGGGCGATCCCCGCGAAGGTGGTGAAAGGAGACGACACTCAACTCCAGTCGTGAGGCAGCGTGGCGATCCCGCAATCGATGTCCCACCGAGCCAAAGAGAAGGAGACGTACCATGATGACACGAACCATCGACATTCTTCACAGGCACCGCGTTTCCCGGCGCGACGCCCTGCGGCTCGCTGGCGGCGTCGGCATCTCCGGCGCGACGCTTGGCGCCGTCCGCCCCGGCGCGCTGGCGACCCAGCAGCCGGCTGGGGCGGCAGTCCCGATCGAGATCATCGACACCGGAGCGCGGCTGCCAACCGAGGAAGTGACGCTGCGCTGGATCAGTAGCGGCCCCGGCCCGAAAGGGATCTTTCTGGAGCAATTCTTCGCCGCCTATCAGGAGGCGCACCCGAACATCACGGTCGCGTTCGAGCAAATGCCCTGGGAGGAGATCGGCAAGATCGTTCCCCTCGGCATCCAGAACGGGGAGGCGCACGATGTCTTCCAGATTCCGCAGAACGTGCCCTCGGCCCAAGCGGTCGCCCAAGGCTGGGTGGCGCCGGTCGAAGACATCATCCCGGATTTTGCCGCGTGGCAAGCGACCTTCCCACCCGGCGCCTTTGTCCAAGGCATCACCGGCTTCAACGGACAGACCTACACGATCCCACTCAGCTCCAACAAGCGGTACGACACGCTCTTGCTCTACAACCGCTCCTATCTGGAGCAAGCCGGCTATGACCCGATGAGTCAGCCATTCACCTGGGACGATTTCCGTGCCGCGGCGAAGAAGCTCACCGAGCAGGGAGCAGGGCAGTACTTCGGGCTGATCCTCGAGGGCAAGCAAGCGCCTCGCTTCGGCTCCTTCGTCGCCAACCTCGCCCAGATGGCGGGGGCGCGCGCCGGCTCGGACAACATCGACTGGCAGTCCGGCGAGTACGTCTACACCTCCGACCAGTACCTCGCGGCGATCGATCTGCTGCTGGCGATCAATGCCGACGGCAGCTTCTTCCCTGGCTCGCTCTCGTTGAATGCCCACCAGGCTCGTTCGCGGATGCCGCAGGGCGCGGCCGCGATGATCCTCCAGGGACCCTGGAACATACCGCAGTGGAAGCAGGAGGCGCCGGACTTCCAGTTCGGCGTGGCCAGCCAGCCGCTGGCGAACAGCGGAACGCCCCTGCCTTTGGGCTACAACCCCGGCGGCGCCAATCATTACTGGCTCTACGTTCAGAGCGAGCACCAGGCGATCGCTGGCGACATCCTCTACCAGCTCGGAACCTTGGAGACGCAAACGGCGTGGTCGCTGATCACCGGTGGCGTCGCCGACCCGCCGATCTTTCCCGAGGCCGCCGCGGCGGCCGTCGACCAGCTCGGGCCGGAAGAGCAAAAGACCGTCGCGCTCTTCGAGGAGCAGCTGCGACTCCATCCAAACCCGGAGGTCCGCAACCCTGAGGTTGCCCAAGTCAACGTGGAACGCAAGGCGCTCCAACCCGACTTCGGGCAGGTCATCCAGGGACTCTTCACCGGCCAGCTGTCGGACACCAAAGCCGCGATGCAAGACTTGCAAGACCGCGCCGACGCCGAGCTCGACCGCGGGATCGAGGCGGCGCGAGCCAAGGGCGCGCAGGTCTCCCGCGACGACTGGGTCTTCCCCAACTGGGACCCGACCCAGGACTACACCGCGGAGGACTACGCCGCCTTGGGACAGTAGCCGCGCCAACGCGGCGGCACTTGTAAGGAGCGATACGATGCCGCGGGCTGGAGGAAACGGCGATGTCGGCGGGTCAGGCGGCGCGGGATGGCCGCATATCCTGCTGTTCCTCTGTGACCAAATGCAATACGGTCGGCAGGGGCGGGTGGACTCGACCGCGTCCACGCCGAACCTCGACCGGCTGGCGGACGAAGGCGTCTTCTTTACTCACATGCACGCCGCCAACGGCCAGTGCGTCCCGTCGCGCGCCTCGATGCAGACCGGGCTCTACCCGCATGAGGCCGGAGTGATGATCATCTACGGCTTCCACGGCCACACCGCTCGCCTGACCGGCGCCCTGCCGACGGTCGGGCATGTCTTCCGCGACGCGGGCTACACCACCGCCTACTTCGGCAAGGCTCACTTCGGGGCGTCGCTGGAGTGCCTCGGCTACCAAGCCGGCGAGGAGGTGCCGTCGGCGGAGAAGCACGGCGGACTCCACAGTGCGACGGACCGGGCGATCGTCGACGCCGCCCTGGCATGTCTTGCGGACCACGATCCGGCGAGTCCGCTTTTTCTGACCGTCTCGCTGCACCAGCCGCACCCGCCATTCGAATGCGTCGAAACCTTCGCCGACCGCATCCCGCGCGACGAGATCGAGCTACCGCGCAGCTTTACCGAGGATGACCTGGCCGACAAGCCAGTCTTTCAGCGCGAGCACGCCGCGGACACCAAGCATGGCGCGCACGATCCCGACCTCGCCCGCGACGAGCTCTTCACCTACGCCACGATGATTGCCCACGTCGACAGCCTGTTCGGCGAGGTCCGGGCGGCGTTCGAGCGGAAGGAGATGTGGGACGACACCGCCGCCGTCTTCACCTCCGACCACGGCGACATGATGGCCGCGCACCGAATGCGCCTGAAGGGCACCCTGCCCTACGACGAGATTTTCCGCGTCCCGTTCATCCTCAAACAGCCGGCGACCGCCAGTCCGCCGCCCCGGCACACGATCGATGATCTGGCGGTCAACGTCGCCCTACCGGGCACACTGATCGAGCTCGCCGGCCTGCCGTTGCCGCCCGCTTTCCGCGGTGGCTCGCTGCTCACGACGATGCGGCGTGACGCCCGCTCGCCCAGCGAGACGATCTTCTTCGAGCACTATGGAGCCTATTGGGGTCTGCATCCCTTTCGCGCCATACGCACCCGCGATGCGCAAGGCGGAGAGTGGAAGCTGGTCCGGTACTACGGGCCGGATGAGGGCGAGCGAGAGCTCTACGACCTCGCCGGCGACCCGGATGAGATCCACAACCGGGCCGGCGACCCGGTACTTGCCGACGTGCAAGCCGATCTCGAGCGGCGGGTCGACGACTGGTGGAAACGCACCGACGGCCGGTCGTTTGCTTTCTACGAGTCGCCGGCCTTCAAGCAGAGCGGCGCCGCAGCCGTGATGGAAGGAACGCGGCCATGACACCGGCCGACCGGCCCAATCTGCTGATCCTCTACCCCGACCAATGGCGAGCCGATGCGCTCGGCTGCGCCGGCGATCCCGTCGTCCAGACGCCGTACCTCGACCGATTGGCGGCGGAAGGGGCACGCTTCACACACGCATTCGTCGCCAACCCGGTCTGCACCCCGTCCCGCGGGTCGTTCATGACCGGCCGCTATCCGCACACGACCGGTGTGACCCACAACCAGGCGCCGCTGCCGGATGAGGAGGTCTGTTTCGCGGAATGTCTCGCCGCGGAGGGCTACCACACTGGCTATATCGGCAAGTGGCACCTGGACGGCGCGGCCCGGCCCGGCTTCGTGCCGCCCGAGCGCCGGCACGGCTGGCAGTACTGGGCGGCCTTCAACCGGGGCCACCGCTACGTTGACGGTGTCTACTTCCGCGACGACCCGGATGAACTGCTGACGGCGCCCGGCTTCGAGCCTGACCACCAGACCGACCTCGCCATCGACTTCCTGGAGGCGTCAGCGAATCGCGACGAGCCTTTCTGCTTGCTGCTTGCCTGGGGTCCGCCACATACGCCGCTCGATCCGCCGGTGCGGCACCGCGCGACCTATGATCCCCAGCGCATCCCCCTTCCGGCCAGCGTCCCGGCGCCCGTCGCCGACCTTGCACGGCGCGAGCGCGCTGCCTATTACGGGCTGATCTCGGCGCTGGATGACAACGTCGGCCGTCTCCTCGGCACGCTCGACCGGCTTGGTCTGACGGGGAACACGATCGTGCTCTTCACCTCCGATCACGGCGACCTGATCGGTGAGCATGGCCTCTTTCGCAAGACCGTCCCGTACGACGAGGCGACCCGGGTTCCGTGCATCGTCCGTTGGCCGGCGCACGTCCCCGCGGGCGTCGAGCGAGACGCAC
>JACDBO010000281.1 GCA_013694885.1 Chloroflexia bacterium
CGTCGAGACTGAGGGGGCAGGGGGATAGGGGATGGGGGAGAGTGAATCGATTTCTCGCCTAACCCCGAACCCCTACCCCCTGCGAATGAGGAGACACGGATGGCAACGATCGCGTATCCCCAGACGCAGACGGCGGCCCGGCCGGCGGTCAAGGCCAATACCGGGCTGTGGAGCTGGCTGACGACCGTCGACCACAAGCGGATCGGGCTGCTCTACGGCACGAGCGCCTTCTTCTTCTTCCTGCTTGGCGGCCTCGAAGCGATGCTGATCCGTACCCAGCTGATCGTGCCGAACAATACCGTGCTGACCCCCGACCAGTACAACGCGATGTTCACGATGCACGGCACGACAATGATCTTCCTGGCGATCATGCCGCTCAGCTCCGCCCTGTTCAACTACATCGTGCCGCTCCAGATCGGCGCCCGCGATGTCGCCTTCCCGCGGCTCAACGCCTTCAGCTTCTGGACCTTTCTCGCCGGCGCCGTCATCCTCAACATGAGCTGGTTCTTCGGCACGGTGCCCGATCAGGGTTGGTACGGTTACGCCCCACTGACGAGCACCTCCTGGAACCCGACCCGAGCCGTCGACTTCTGGATGTTCGGACTCCAGGTGCTCGGGATCGCCTCGGTCGCCGCCTCGCTCAACTTCGTGATCACCATCCTCAACATGCGCGCGCCCGGTGTGACGCTGATGCGGATGCCGATCTTCACCTGGGCGACGCTGATTACGTCGATCCTGATCGTGCTCGCCTTTCCGTCGATCACCGTCGCCCTGATCCTGCTGACGATGGACCGCTACGCCGGCACCGGTTTCTACGCCCCGGCCGCCGGTGGCGACCCACTGCTGTGGCAACACCTCTTCTGGGTCTTCGGCCACCCGGAGGTCTATATCCTGATCCTGCCGGCTTTCGGCATCATCTCCGAGATCATACCGGTCTTCTCGCGCAAACCGCTCTTCGGCTACGCCGTGATGGTCTATGCCATCGCCGCCATCGCCTTCCTCGGCTTCGGTGTCTGGGTTCACCACATGTTCACGACCGGTCTGGGCCCGACCGCGAACTCGGTCTTCGCCGCCAGTACGATGATTATCGCGGTGCCGACCGGGGTGAAGATCTTCAACTGGCTCGGCACGATGTGGCTGGGGCATCTCCATTTCACGACGCCGATGCTCTTCGCTGTCGGCCTCGTCTCCCAGTTCACGATCGGCGGCATCTCCGGCGTCATGCACGCGTCGGTACCGGTCGATCAGCAGCACAACGACTCCTATTTCGTCGTTGCCCACTTCCACTACGTGCTGTTTGGCGGCTCGATCTTCGGGCTGCTCGCCGGTATCTACTACTGGTTTCCGAAGTTCACCGGCCGGTTGCTCGATGACCGGCTCGGCAAGATCAACTTCTGGACCACCTTCATCGGCTTCAACCTGACATTTTTCCCGATGCACTTTCTTGGCCTGGAGGGCATGCCCCGCCGCTATTCCTCGTATGGTGCGGACAGCGGCTGGCAGTTCTGGAACGTGATCGTCTCCATCGGCGCGTACTTCCTCGGCGCCTCGATCTTGCTCTTCGTCTTCAACATCGCCCGCAGTCTCCAGCACGGGCGCGTCGCCGGTCCCAACCCGTGGGATGCGGCCACGCTCGAGTGGGCAACGTCGTCGCCGCCACCGGTTTACAACTTCCGCGACATCCCGGACGTGTCCCACCGCGACCCGCTGTGGGCGGCGAAGTACGGGGTCGAGTCGCATGATGAGACCGGGATCGATGTCGAGATCGCCGGCCAAAAGATCGGTGAGGTAGATGCCCCGGACGAGTCGCAGGCGGAGCAAGTGGCCCGCCGCGAGCCGGCCGAGGACGAGCATTCGATCCACCTGCCGAACCCGTCGTTCTTCCCGCTGATCGCTTCGCTCGGGCTGTTCCTCGGCGCCCTCGGGATGCTGATCGACAACCCGGCGCTCGCGATCGGGGCGCTCAACGTGCCGCTGATCAGCGGAGCGGGCATCATCGCCCTGTTCATGGGCATCTACGGCTGGTCGTTCGAACCGGCTGGGTAGGCTGGGTGACACCGATTCCGGGGAACTGAGGGAGCAGGCATGGCACACGTTGTCGATATCGCCCAGGTGCAGACCCACGGTGCGGGGCACGACGCCGGGCATGGGCACGCCGATCACCCACCCACCAGCACCGGGCTCGATCACCGCAAGCTGCTGATGTGGGCGTTTCTCGCCAACGACTGCATGTTCTTCGGGGCGCTGATCGCGACCTACATGATCTATCGCGGCCGCGCCGAGTCGGTCGGCACCGGTCCGTTTCCGAGCGAGATCCTCGACATCCCGTACACTTCGGTGAGCGCCTTCGTCCTTCTGATGAGTTCGCTGACGATGGTGCTGGCGCTCGCCGCGCTGCAGAAGGGCGACCTGCGCGGTTCGCGCATCTGGATCCTGGCCACGGCCCTGCTCGGGACGATCTTCATCGGTGGGCAGTACTTCGAGTTCACCGAGTTCTACCACGAAGGGCTGTCGCTCCAGACCAACATGTTCGGCGCCACCTTCTTCACGCTGACCGGGTTCCACGGTTTTCACGTTACCATCGGCGTGATCTGGTTGTTGACGATGCTCTTCGTCTCGCTGCGGGGAGGGCTCAAACAGGAGGACAGTCTCGACCTGGAGATCACCGGGCTCTACTGGCACTTCGTCGACATCGTCTGGATCGTGATCTTCACCCTGGTCTATCTGATCCCCTACGAGGAGGTTGAGAGCGCCGAACCCGCGGAGCACGCCCGTCATGTCTTCGACGTCGGGCAGCGCCTGGTCGGCGTGGTGTTCTAGGGTGGTGTCCGAAGCCGGACGCCACCCGGCCCTAAAGGGGCCGGGCTATGCTTACAAAGCCGGCTCAAGCCGGCTGCCGTGGTCGACCGGGCGAGCCGGGCCGAACCATCGAAGACGAGAGCCGGGAGGGAACGATGGCACACGACAGCAGCGTCATGCAGGCCGGACCGGGTACCAAACCTGGGTCCGACCATGCCGTCGACCAGCACGAGGAGCACCCCGGCGAGCGGGTCTACATCAACGTGGCGATCATCCTCGCCGTGGTGACTTTGCTCGAAGTGGTCATCTACTATGTCGACGCGATCTCGGGCATCCTCGTGCCCACGCTGATCATCATGTCGCTCGCCAAGTTCGTCACCGTCGTCGGGTATTTCATGCACCTCAAGTATGACGACCGGCGCTTTAGCTATATCTTCAGCGCCGGGCTGATTACGGCGGTGGCCGTCTTCGTCGCGGTCGCGGTGATGCAGGCCTACGAGCACGTCGTCGAGTTCTTCACCGCCGCCAGCCCGTTTTAGGCCGCTCGCCCGAGTCGCGAAGAGACATGATGGTATTCTCGCTCGTTCCCTTCTTGCCACCGCTCCATGTCGGCGCCGCCGAACCCGGTGGTCCGCTCTACACGCACTGGCGCCTCGAACCGGGTGTTGCCCTGTTCGTGTTTGGCCTGACCGCGCTCTATCTGGCCTGGATCGGCCCGTTGAACCGGCCTCGCCCCGGCGTTGCGGAGCGCCCCGTCAGTCGCGGCGAGGTGGCCGCGTTCCTCTGCGGGTCGGTCGCGGCGCTGGTTGCCCTCGGGCCGCCGCTGGACGACTGGTCGCATTTCTATCTGGTCAGCGCCCACATGGCGCAGCATCTGATCCTGATGCTCGTGGCGATGCCGCTTTGGCTGATCGGTATCCCGGCCTGGGTCTACGCGCCGGTGGCCCGCCATCCGCTGCTGGGTCCGGCGGGACGGTGGCTCACCCGCCCGGTGCCGGCGTTCGCCATCTCGGCCGCGATCAACGTGGTCTGGCATCTGCCGGTGCTCTACGACGCGGCGCTGGGCGTCGAGGCGATCCACGTCCTCCAGCATCAGATGTTTCTCGTCGCCGCGTTGTTCCTGTGGTGGCCGCTGCTGAGCAAGGTGCCGGAGTGGCCGCCGCTCTCGCCGCCGCTCCAGTGCCTCTATCTCTTCGTGCAGACGATCCCCGGCGGTGCCATCGGCGCGTTTATCACCAACGCCGCGGTCGGCCTCTACCCGCACTATGACGGCGCATCGGTCCGCCCCTGGGGACTGAGTCTTAAGGTGGACCAGGAGATCGCCGGCCTCATGATGTGGGTCGGCGCCAACGTCGTCATCCTTGTGCTGATTACGATCATCTTCCTGCGCTGGGCTGCGCGCGAGGAAGCGCGGGACCGCGCGGCGGGGGCTCCGCCTCGGCGCGTGGCGCCCTCGGCGGGGCCACCCGGCGCCTGACCCGCATTGGTCGTGCGCCGCGAATGACCATCCTTGAAGAATGCCGGTGAAGCGGGTACCGTCGATGCCACGGTGGAAGGAACTCCGGCAATGGCGATGCAGCTGACCGCGGAGCAGGCCCAGGAACGGCGTTTGCGGCGCCTCGAAGAGCAGCGGCGCGTCGATGCCGATGGACGGGTCGCCGTCTGGGGGTTTGTCTGGACGCTCTTCGCCTTCAAGATGGCCACCGTGGCGCTCATCCTGTGGGCTGCTAGGGATCAATACAGCGTCGCGCTGATCCTCTCGACGACCTGGTTCTGGCTCTTCATCCCCGCGGTGGCGGTGAGTGGACCGCTGCTCTATCGCCAGCGGTTGCGGCGAGTCCGTCGGCGCCGGCAAGCGCTGCGCCGCGCCGAATGGCTGCTCGATGCGCCGGGCGAACCCGACGCGGTGGGGCAGCACACGTCTGGCGAACGTGCGGGGCCGGAGCGCGACGAGACGATGATGCGCTGATGCCCGGTTGGCGTGGCGCCAGCTGCTGGAAGTGGTGACTGGCGATTGCGGAAGGGTGGACTTTTCGCCCGGCGAACGGGAAACTGGCGGCGGTTGTCAGATAATCATCGGGCGGCACATGGGGCC
>JACDBO010000282.1 GCA_013694885.1 Chloroflexia bacterium
GCTCCCAGCTCCAGCGTGACGATCTCCTCCGCCGTCGCCGCGAACCCCTCAATGACACGGGAGGGGTCCTCGCGGATGATGGTCTCGGCCGCCTTCGGCCCGAGTGCATCAATGCGCCGCAGATCGAAGCCGACGATGCGGTAGTTCGGCGCGTCGAGGTTCGTCCGCGCGAGGAGCCACCATCCGCTGACCTCGGCATCGAATACGGCGTCGATGCCTTCCACCACCGGGATGAACGCGCCATCACCGTCGTGCAAGTCCCGGATATAGAGGTCCGAGCGCGACCAGCCCTTGAACGCGCTGACGACCAGCCAGCGACCGACCAGGCCAAGACCGACGGAGATCATGTCCTCCGGTTCGCGACCTTCGCCGAACACCTTCGGGTCTTGTGCCGGGTCAGCGCCCAACTCGTGAAAGAAGACGTGACTGTTGTAGTTCTCCTGACCCGGCGGCACGCTGCTCGGTTCCGGGTAGCGGGTGTAATAGAAGCCGCTGGCGGCCGGCAGCCACGCCACGCTCGCGTAGCGGGTCCGGGCGATGCGGTCCGGCCGCACTTCGCCGCTGGCCACTTCGACGATGTGGAGCGTGCTCCACTCGTCGCCGTTGGCTGAGAGGCCGTAGGCGACCAGCGTGCCGTCGTGCGAGGGGTACCACCAGTCGAGAGCGACCAACCCCTCTTCGCCCTCGCGGTTGGGGTCGACGATGACCCTCGCCTCCGCGTCGACGCCGTGTTTGACACAGAGGACCGGTTGGTTCTGCGTTCCCTCTCGTCGTTGGAAGAAGAACCGTCCGTTGTACTCGTGCAGGCCCGACACGCTGCCGACCTGGAGCAGCGAGGCGAGCCGCCGCTCGAGTGCGGGCCGCTCCGGCAGCCAGGCCAGCACCGCCTCCGTCCGTTCGTTCTGCGCGGCGGTCCACTGCCGAACCTCGTCCGCCTCCCCGTCTTCCAGCCAGCGGTAGGGATCGACGATCTCCTCACCATGCATCCGCTCGACTACGGGATCGACGCGGGTTGCCACCGCCTGGGTTGTCGTTTCGATCACGCTCGTTCCTCCTTGCCGGTGGTTGCTCGTGTTCCGTGACCACCGAACGACGATACTACGGACGTATGGAGACGGCATCGCCCAAACAGCCTACCTATCGGGACGCACTCGCGGCCATCTGGGCGCGGTCCGGCTATGACAGCGGGTTCATCAGCAATCCGTTTGCCGGCGACGATGCGGCCAAACTCGGACTCGTCCGCACGCGGCGATTGCTTGACCGGCTCGGCGCGCCGGATCAGCGCTTCGGCATCGTCCACGTTGCTGGCAGCAAGGGCAAGGGCTCGACCTGCGCCTTCATCGAGCGCATCCTCCGCGCGGCCGACTACAGAGTTGGGCGCTACACCTCGCCGCACCTGCACCGATTCCGTGATCGCTTCGCTATCGACGGCGAAGCAATCGACGAGGCAGACTTCGCGCGCCATCTGGCGGCCACGGTCGGGGCCGCGGAGTGCATCGAGCGTGACGAACCCGAGCTCGGCGAGATCACGGCATTCGAGCTGACGACCGCGATGGCTTTTGCCGTCTTCGCCGCGCACGATCGAGAACTCGCGGTGATCGAGGTCGGCATGGGTGGAGCGTTAGACGCCACCAACGTCGTCACGCCGCTCGTCTCCGCGATCGCGCCGTTGGACTACGAGCACACCGCGGTCCTCGGCTCGACGATGGCGGAGATCGCCCGCAATAAGGCGGGGATCATCAAGCCGGGACGCCCGGTCGCCGTCGCCGCCCAGGAACCTGAGGCGATAGCGGTGATCGAGGCGCGTGCCCGAGCGGTTGGCAGCCCCATCCTGCTCGGAGGCAGGGACTGGCATGTTGCGGGAGCGTGGGATCGATTCACGGCTACCGGGCCGTGGGGCAGAATCGCCGGATTACGAAGCGGGCTGATCGGTCCTCACCAGACCGAGAACGCCGGGCTGGCGTTGGCCACCTGTTTTCTGTTGGAACAGAGCAACGTGCGTGTCCCGGAGCAGGCGATACGGCGGGGCATCGCCGCCACCGTCTGGCCCGGCCGCTTCGAGGAGGTCACGCTGCCCTCCGAGCAACGGGTGATCATCGACGGGGCGCACACGCCGGCCTCCGCTCGTGCGCTGACCGCCGCCCTGCGCTCGCGCTATCCAGGGAAGCGCGCCGCATTCGTCGTCGGCTTACTGCGCGATAAGGATCCGCTGGCGTTCGTTGCGGCGCTCGCGCCGGTCGCCGCCCAGTGGTTCCTCACCGCGCCGGAGAGTCCACGCGCCCTCCCCGGCAGCGACTTAACCTCGGCACTGGCGGCACTCACGCCAACGCCAACCACGGTTGACTCGACTGCCGGGGCTCTCGCCGCGGCGGTCGCGGGGATGGCGCCCCTGATCGTCGTCACCGGCTCATTGACGATGGCCGCCGAGGCGCGCGTCGCGCTCGGGTTAGCAACCAACGACCCGAAGCCTTGAATCGGGCGCCCGAATCTGGCCACCCCGACAGGCAACCCGTGGATGGTGTAAGGTCAGCTGCTGGGCGGCGAACGCTGTCCGGGCACGGTCGAACCGGCCCAAGCGCGGTTCGATCGACGGTGCGACAATCTGATCGCGCCGATTGCACGTATATCCAATCGACCGGGCAGCGACGGGCAAATCCGGTGCGCCTTGGTCCCAGGGAATCGACGTGACGGCCGACACGCCACGAGCCGACGCTCCTCTGGTCGAGCTGGACGATGCGGACCTGATGACCCTGGCCGTGTCGGGTGATGCCCGCGCGATCGAGGTGCTCTACGACAGGTACAACCGGATCGTCTTTTCATTCGCGCTGCGCATCGTTGGCGACCGGCAGATCGCCGAAGAACTCTTGCAGGAAGTCTTCTTTCGGGTTTGGCGGCAGGCCGCCACCTTCACTGACCGGCGAGGTTCGTTCGTGACGTGGCTCCTGAGCATCACCCACAACATGGCCATCGACGAGCTGCGACGGCGACGGCGGCGGCCACAGCGAGCCGATCAGGAGGACCCAGTTCAGGTCCTCGCCAACCTGCCCGACCGCGGCAACTCGGTCGAGCATGATGTCTGGCTCAATTCATTGCGTGACCAAGTAAACGTGGCCATGGAGGCGCTGCCCGCGGCGCAGCGAGATGCGCTTGAGCTTGCCTACTTCCGCGGGTTGACCCAGCGTGAGATAGCCGACGAACTCGGTCAGCCGCTGGGCACCATCAAGACTCGGATGCGGCTCGGGTTGCGGAAACTCCGCGACATTCTGAAGCAACACGAGGTGGAATCCGCGTGAGCGCACGCTCCAACGAACCAACTATGGACGACGAACCTCCCCACGGTCCCGAGTGCTCCTACCTGGATGACCTCGCCGCGGGCTACGCCCTGGGGGCGGTCGAGCCACCGGAGCGGGCGCGGATCGGCGCCCACCTGGACCGCTGTCCGCGGTGCCAAGCGCTCATCGCTGACCTGCGACGCGCCGTGGCGCTGCTTCCGTTCTTCACGCCCCCGGTGAGTCCGTCGGCCGAAGCCAAGCATCGACTTATGTCGCGGATCGAACGAGCACGACCGGCGATCACGAATCCGGCGGGGCCTAGTCTTCCACCCGCCAGCCACCGCCCGGAGGTGATCACGCCGATCCACCGGTTCCACCCCGCTCTGAGTGCTGTGCCGCTCGCGGCTGTGCTGCTCGGGGCTCTGGTTTGGTCGTTTTCGCTCCAGCATAGACTGAACCTGACAGAAGACCAGCTCGACGATGTGCAGCAGGCCGGAGTCACCTCCTTGCTCAATGCGCCAATGGGACAAGCCACCACGTATACACTTGAGCCCATGTGTGCCGGTTGCCAGTCTGGTGGGCGGTTGAAGGCATCGCCGGATGGTGAAATGGCCATGCTCGTGGCTTGGGCGCTGGACCCGGACACCGAGCATGAAGTCTGGATTCTGACCGCCGACAACACCTGGCTCAAACTCGCGACACTCGATGTCTCGAGCTCTGGCGACGCGATGCAGGTTGTGGATCTGACGCGTCCGCTCAGCGCCTGCCAGGCGCTCGCGGTTTCCTCGGCCACGCTGAACGGTGCGGGAGCGCGTCCAACGCCGGAACTGATGGTCGAGCCGATCAGCGGGCTGGCGCCGGCCGGCACCGCGATGCTGGAGAGCTGGGAGACGGTCGCTTCTTAGCCCGGTTGGGGCAAAATTGCCGACCTCCGTTTGCGCGCGTCGTCACCGCCCACGTATAGTCAGCCGGTCACACACGGAGCATGTGCTCAGGTGCTTATCCGGAACGCCCAAGGACCAGAACCCACCGTCCAGCAGCAGGGAGTAACGTCGATCACCGTGCGCGCCGCGATCAGCCAACCAACTCTGCCCTCCGATGGCCCACCGCTGGTTCGGGAGAACGACGCGCGCGTCGCGTCCGACCAACTCGCCCGCGTGGCCAGTGACCCCACCGAGCTTGCGGTCGACATCGGTACGATACCCATCCGCTCGTTGACCATCCTCATCCCCGTGATGAACGAGGAGGGCAACTTGGTGGCGCTTCACGAGCGGCTCACCAGCGCGCTCACCGGGATGGGTCTGCCCTACGAGATCCTCTTTGTGGACGACGGCTCCCGCGATTCGACCTGGCGCATCATCCAGCAGATCAACGCCAGCGACCCGACCGTGCTTGGGCTTCGTCACCGCCGCAATTTCGGCAAAGCGCAGGCGCTCGCGCATGGATTCGGCATCGCCCGCGGCGACGTGGTGGTGACGCTTGATGGCGACTTGCAGGACGACCCGGACGAGCTCCCGCGATTCCTGGCGATGCTCGATCAGGGCTACGATGTCGTCTCAGGTTGGAAGCAGCGGCGGCAGGATCCGCTCGGCAAGACGTTGCCGAGTCGCGTCTTCAACTGGACGGTGCGCCAGTCCACCGGTGTGCCGCTGCACGACTTCAACTGCGGCTTCAAGGCGTATCGACGTGAGGTGACGGCCGCGATCCGGCTCTACGGTGAGCTGCATCGCTTCACGCCGGTACTCGCCCACGCCGAGGGATTTCGGATCGGCGAGTTGCCGGTGCGACACCACGCCCGACGTTGGGGTGAATCCAAATACGGGTGGTCGCGACTCACCAAGGGGTTTCTCGATCTCCTGACCGTGGTGTTCCTGACCAAGTATCGGCAGCGGCCGATGCATCTCTTCGGGCTGCCGGGTTTGCTTACCTTGTTCATCGGTGTGCTGATCGGTCTCTACCTGACATTCGACAAGCTCGTCCTCGGCGCGCCGATTGGCACCCGACCACTGCTCTTCCTCTCTGTACTGCTGGTCGTGATAGGTGCCCAGTTCTTCGGCCTCGGTCTGCTCGGTGAGTACCTCGCTCACGGCTCCAACGCTCCCCGCGAGAAATGGCAACCGCCACTGCGCGAGTCGATCGGTCTCGCCACCCGCCCGGACCTGGACGCCGAGTCGCCGGCGTGAGCCGCAACGCCAGTGCCGGACGCCGGTGGCTCCACCTCCTCGCGGCGATCCCGACTCCCCTCATCTTCGCCGTCAGCCTCATCGTGGCGCTGCTGCTCCTGTGGTGGCAAGGCGCGTTGAGCGCGTTCGCCGGACTCTTCGCCAATGCGAACTGGACCCTGCTCGTCCTCGCCGCCCCCGTCTACATCCTCAGCCTGTGGGTCCTCTGCTATCGCTGGTACGTGCTGGTGCGGATGGCCCACGGCGCATCGTCTTTGCCGCGCGCCGCTGAAGCCTTTCTGACCTCGGTCGTCATTAACTACGCGGCGCCGATCGGGCTCGCCGTCCCCTCCCGCGCGGCTCTGACCAAGCGCGCGCTCGGCCTGACCGCCGCCGAGACCGGCGTCATCGCCCTGTGGGAGATCGGGGTCGACGTGATCGTGCTCGGGGCGGGCTCGCTGCTCTGGCTACTCGTCGCCGATGGCGCGATGACGACGGTCCAGGGGGAGCTCGGGTTGACTGCGGCCCGGCTGGCGCTGCTGGGCGCCGTGCTGCTGGCCGTGCTGGCGGCGGCGGGTGCGATCCTGCGGGCTCGATCCCGTTGGCGCGCCAAACTTCAAGCCGTGGGGAGCACACTGCTGCTGGCCCCTGGCGAGCGGCCGGTCGAGGCAACGGCGTGCCTGTCGATCACCGTCGTTTATTGGCTTATGCAAGGTGTGGTGTTGGCGATGATCATCGCCGCCCTCGGCGTCGGGGTCTCGTTCGAACTGATGCTGGGGCTGATCAGCCTGCCGATCCTCGTCGGGATGCTGAGCCCGGTGCCCGGCGGCGCGGCCGTGCGAGAGGGACTCATGTATGCGGTGGCCGGGCTCTCCGGCGCGCCAGCTACCGAGATCCTCGCCGCCGCGATCGTCTACCGCCTGGCGCTCTTCGCCGCGATCCCGGTGCTCTACGCGGTTGTGCGCATCTGGCTGAGGTCGGCGCCGGGCGAGGACTCGCCGCTCGACCCCGCCGCCGGTCAACAAAGCGTCGAAGCCCGGCCGGGTACTATTCGCCCATCGCGATAGGGCCGCTCTCTGAGGAGCGGCGACTGTTACATGTTGGACATCCCTGACACCGAATGGAAAGGACCATCAATGACGAGTGGAGTAAGCCATATCCCGGAAGCAGAGGCGCCGGAACCAGATTTCGACACCAGCAACTATCGGAAGCACATGACCGGCAACCCGCTTCAGCGCAGGCTGATCGACCGCTTCCACCGCCAGATCACCACGCGGGTCAGCGCCCTCCATCCAGGCACGCTGCTCGATGCTGGCTGTGGCGAGGGCTTTGTTGCCGAGATATTTCTCGCCGCGATGCCCGACCTCTCGTTGACCGGGTTCGATCCGCACGAGGGCGCTATCGACCTGGCGCGGCAGCGGAATCCCGGCGCGACCTTCGAGACCGGCGACCTCTACCGGATCGCCCACGAGGACGACAGCTTTGACGTTGTCTGCTGCTTCGAAGTTCTCGAGCATTTGCATGAACCGGACAGGGCCCTCGCCGAGATGGCGCGGGTCGCCCGCCACGCTGTCGTCATGAGTGTGCCGCACGAACCGTTCTTCTGCCTCGCCAATGCCGCCCGCGGCAAGAATTGGGATATCCGTCCGCGCGGCAGTGATCCCGACCATCGCAACTTTTGGTCGCGGCAAAAGTTCGGCGCCTTTGCCGGGAAGGCGCTCGACGTCGACGTGCTGACCGGTTCGTTCCCGTGGACAATCTGCGTCGGCCGCCCGCGCGCCTGACGCAGCAACCGCCTCGCTAGGGACACGGCATCGCCATGAGACCCTCCAACTCTCCCGAAAACGTGACGTCACCGCTGGGTGGCCGCATCCGCCAAACAGCCGGCTCCCCGCTGGGACGGCGGCCCGGGTTGGCTTGGCCCGGCTATCGACCCAGTGTCCGCGTCTGCCCTGCCTGCGGCCGGGAGAATGAGGTGCGCCATGTGTTCTGCGACGACTGCGGCACCGACCTCCGCCCGGTGCTCGCCACCTCCGCCACGGGGAACGACCCGAGTCGCCTCCGGCTCCTCGACGTTCGCGACCGCGACATCGATCGCCGCCGCCAACGGCGGCGCCATGAGGAAGGGTCGGGCGGTGGGTTCATCGTCCTCGGCACGATTCTCTTTATCGCCTCGATCTGGATGACCTCCGACGCACCGATCCGCGCCCTCTGCTGGAGCGCCAGCCTCGCCTGCGTCGCCCTCGGCTTCTGGCGGATGCGCTACGACCTCGATGGCCTGCGGCGAGCCGGGTTCTTCCTCAGCGGCACGATCGGGGCCGTGCTCCTGCTCATCGCCAGCCAATCCGCGCTCCTTCCGCGCGATCGGGATGTCCCGGTCTTCGCCACCCCGGCCGGCACCGCGCCATCGGTCGCCATTGCCGCGTCCGCAACGCCCGGTGCGCAAGGGAACGTCGTCGAGGGCGAAGTCCTCATGTATCGCGGCGACCCCGCCCACACCGGACGCCAACCGGGTCCACCGCCGAGCTCGCAACCTTCGCTCACCTGGCGTTTCGATACCGGCGGCGAAGTCTACGCCTCGCCCGCCGTCGCCGGCGGTGTCGTCTACCTCACGAGCAAGGCGGGGTTTCTGTACGCGGTCGATGCCCGGACCGGGGAGCAACGATGGCGCGTCCTGTTGGGCGACTACGTCGTGCGCTCGTCACCGGCCGTGGTCGACGGCGTCGTGTACGTCGGTGGCGGCTTCCACCTCGTCGCGGTCGATGCCACGACGGGCTTAGAGCGCTGGCGCTTTCCGATGCGATACGCCGGTCAGGCCTCGCCCACCGTGGTCGACGGGACCGTCTATGTCACCAGCCAGGAAGGGTTTCTCTACGCCGTCGACGCTCGGACAGGTGCGGAACGGTGGCACATTCAGACGGAGGGATTGATCTTCTCGTCGCTCGCCTACGCCGACGGCCGGCTCGTCGTCGGCACCGACGCCGGTGTGCTCTATAGTGTCTCCACTGCCGATGGCAGGCTCGACTGGCGTCACAACCTCGACGGCCCGATGTTCGCGTCGCCCGCCATCAGCGGGACAACCATCTTCGTGACCATCGGCGCCGGTTTCACCTACGCTATCCGCGCCGACGACGGCGAGGAGCTGTGGCAAGCCACGGTCGGAGGCGATGAGGCGCCCGCGATCGCCGGTGACGTGCTCGTGCTGAGCGCCAAGGACGGCGGTGTCTACGGTCTGGACGCAGCCAGCGGCGCGACACGCTGGCTCTTCCCCACTGGTGAAGCGGCCACCGCCGCCCCGTCTGTGACCACTGATCTCGTGTTCGTGGGCGCGGGTCGCAACCTCTTCATCCTCGACCGAGCCAGTGGTGCCCGGCGTGCATACTTTCTCGCTGGCGATACCATCGAGTCCGCCCCCACCGTGGTCGACGAGCTGATTCTCTTCGGCAACCGCGACGGCTTCCTCTACGCCATCGGCACGGAGACCCCGCCATAGCGCGGGTAATTCAGGAGCGGCGTCGCACGGCCGAACAAGGTGTCATTTCGAGAGTTGATGACCCGGGCGAGCACAGCTGGTGCCGATCGTGACGTAAGGGAGATTCATGCTGGGTCTGTCGACCGACATTCTTTGCAGTCAGATCGAATCCGCCTGATGAGTGGTGCACTGCTCCCCACCGTCATTCTGAGGCCGCAGCCGAAGAATCCCCGCGCGAAGCGCTCGACGGCAGAGCCGTCGCATCACAAAGGTAGGCACATTTCGCCACTGTTCAGTCGGATTCCGTATCAGAGGTCACAATGAGCGACTCGGCCACGCACGCGTTCGTCGGAGCGGATGTCGCCGCGACCGGTTTCCCGACCGTGACGGTCGTTCGCGACGCGCTCTATGACCGCATCCCGCTCTCGGCGCCCGAGCTGGCATTGATCGGGTGTGAGCATTTCTTGCGGCTCGACCGTGTCCAGCAGCTCGGCTTCGTCTCTCGCGTCTGGCCAGGCGCCAAGCACACGCGCTACGAGCACTCGCTCGGAGTCCTGCACCTGACGCGGCTGGCCGTCGCCCGTCTCCGCTCGTTGCCGGGCGGGGCGTGGATTTGCGACGCCGATGCCCGCACCGTCGTCGCCGCCGCACTGCTCCACGACATCGGTCACTACCCGTTCTCCCACGCTATCGAGGAACTCGGCCCGCCGGTGCTGCCGCACGAGGAGGTGGGTCGCCGGCTCATCCTCGGCAGCGAGATCGCGACGATCCTGGAGCGGGATTGGCGCCTTCCTCCGGCGAGCGTGGCCGCGCTCGTCCATGCCGACCGCGAATCGCTCGACCCGGCCGCGCGGGTGCTGCGCGGACTCCTCAGCGGGACGCTGGACATGGACAAGCTCGACTACTTGCCGCGCGACGCTCACGCCTGCAACGTCCCCTACGGCGGCGTCGACACCGCCCGCTTGATCGACGCGCTGACCATCGCCGAGATCGAGCCGGCGGTGGCGGGTGACGAGGCACGACGCATCGCGATCGGCGAGAAGGGCATCAGTCCGCTCCACTCGCTTATCAACGCCCGGCAGGAGATGTTCGACAACGTCTACTGGCACCACACCAATCGTGCCTGCATGGTGATGCTCCTGCGTGCGGTGCAGGAAGCGCTGGTCGCCGGCACAATCACCGGCGTGGAGTTGACCGACCACGACGACGCCTCGCTGCTGGCCCTGTTGCGGGGACCAGAGATGCCGGACGCGACCCGCCGCCTGGCGTCCGCGCTTGCCGAGCGGCGCATCCACAAGCGCGCGGTCGAGGTCAGTGCCCGTGCCATCGAGCTCTACGGTCGGTTGGGCAACCTGTGGTTCGACCCGGCGGCCCGCCGCTTCGTGGAGCGGCAACTGGTCGCAGGGTTGGCGGCGCTGACCGGCGCGCCGGTGCCGGATGCCGCGGTGCTGATCGACATCCCAAAACCGGAGCGGTGGAAGACCGATGTCTGGGTCGCCTTCGCGCGGCCGCCGGTCGGCTTTCAGCGCCACATGCGCTGGCGCGACGTGGTGGGGCTCGCTGACGAGGATTTCAAGCGCTACGAGGAACACCGCCGGTTGATCCGCATCGTCGCCGAGGAGCGTTACCGCGAGGTGATCGCCGCCGAGTGGGAACGCCTGATCTACCCCCTGCTCGGCGGCGCCTTGTAGCGTTCCTGGACGAGGAGCATGACGGCCTCATGAGTGAGCAGAGACGACGACGAGCGTCGGCCACACCGAAAACCGACCATGCACAGCGGCGATTGGAGGAAACTCCTCCAACGTCATTTCCCCCGCCGACGACTGACCCCGAGGAAGCTGCGCGCGAAACCCCGTCCATTGCCTACGGCCTGACCATCACGATCGTCGCGCTGCTACTCGCTTGCGCGCTCGCCATCCTCATCGCCGCGCCATAAGTGGAGCGCCGGCCCCACGTCGGAACCGCTCAATCTTGAGTCCTGAGTCCTCCACCCACCGCGTGGCTCACGGCCACCGTGGCAGCGTTACTGCGCCCCCGTGGGCCTGCTCGACGGTGGCCGCGTATTTCGCCATCACCCCACTGGTGTAGCGCGGAGCGGGCGCTTCCCAGGCGTCGAGGCGGCGGGCGATCTCGGCGTCGTCAAGCTCGACATCGAGGCGGCGGTTCTCGGCGTCGATGAGGATCATGTCGCCCTCGCGCAGCGCCGCGATCGGACCGCCGACTTGGGCCTCGGGGGAGACGTGGCCGACCATCAGCCCTTTCGTCGCGCCGCTGAACCGGCCGTCAGTAACGAGCGCCACCGTGTCGCCGAGCCCCTGCCCGATGATCGCGCCGGTGATGCTGAGCATCTCCTGCATCCCCGGCCCGCCTTTGGGCCCTTCGTAGCGGATCACCACCACATCGCCGGGCTTGATCTGGTTGCTCAAGACGGCGCCGTGCGCGGACCGCTCGGAGTCGTAGACTCGCGCCGGTCCGCGATGCTGCATGTGCTCGTAGCCGAAGAGTTTGACGACCGCGCCTTCGGGCGCCAGGTTGCCTTTGAGGATGTGCAGACCGCCGGAGTCCTTGCAGGGCTTGTCGACCGTGCGGACGACGATTTGACCCGTCGTCTCCGTTGCCTCGGCCGCCTCTTCGGCGAAGGAGCGGCCGGTCGCCGTCATCGCCGAGCCCACGAGCAGGTCGGCATCGACGAGGCGCTTGGCGATCAATGAGGTGCCGCCGGCCTGGTCGAGATCCGCGGCGGCGAACTGGCCGCCCGGCATCAGGTCGGCGATCAGCGGCGTGCGCCGCGAGATGACGTCGAAGTCCTCGATCGTCAATTCGACGCCGGCCTCACGGGCGAGCGCCAGCAGATGGAGGACGGCGTTGGTGGAACCACCACTGGCGGCGACACCGGCGATCGCATTCTCGAACGCATCGCGGGTGAGGATGTCGCGCGGTCGCACATTACGCGCCAGCACGTCCATGATCAGCTCGCCGGCGCGGACGCCGACGTCCTCCTTGCGGGGGTCGACCGCCGGCGGCGAGGCCGAACCCATCGGCGAGAGGCCGATGAACTCCATCGCCATCGCCATCGTGTTGGCGGTGTACTGGCCGCCGCAGGCGCCGGCGCCGGGGCAGGCGGCGTCCTCCAGCCCCTTCAGCTCCTCGTCGC
>JACDBO010000322.1 GCA_013694885.1 Chloroflexia bacterium
CTTTGCATACGGATCGGACCCTGAGTTGCGCGGATTGCAGCCAGGAGTTCACCTTCACCGCCAGTGAGCAGCAGTTCTATTCGGATCGCGGTTTCAGCGATCCTCGGCGCTGCAGCTCGTGCCGGGCCAGCCGCAAGGCTGCGCGCGGTGACTCGGGCGGCGGATATGGTGGCCGCTCGGGTGGTGGCTACGGTGGCGGCGACAGCAGCTACGGCTCCGGTGGTGGCATCGGCGGCGGGTACTCCGCCTCCGGCGGCTACTCCGCGGGTGGTGGCTACGGCGGCGGGGGCGGCGGTGGCGGTTTCCGCGATCGCGGACCTCGCGAGATGTTCGAGGCCAACTGCTCGGAGTGCGGCAACACGGCCATGGTGCCCTTCCGCCCCACGAGCGGCAAGCCCGTCTACTGCAACGACTGCTTCGCCAAGCGTCGCGCGTAGGCCAACCAAGCACCAGGAAGGGCGAGGCCCGGGGCGTAAGCCCCGGGTCTTCCTGATTCCCCGTCGAACGTGGTCTATCGGGAGCTCCATCTCGTCATATTCCCGCGACCTGGGCACTATCCCGGCCGAAGGGCATTTTCCCTGCGGATGCCCGTGAGGTGGGCGTTACGCGGGTCGTGCACCGGTCTCGGGATCGCCGGCCGCCGCCCGGACCTTCCAAGTCGCTCGATGCACGCTCGCGCCACCATGGAAGGCGCCGCTACGAGCCGCAGGATGGTGACGGTTTCGACGTAACGCCCGCTACATGGGAATGCGACAGAACCGACCTCGAGAGACCCCGAAGGCGGGAAGGCGCGAGTCAAGGTCGGTCACCCAGCGGGCGGCGCGGGCGCCGGTCGGGAGGCGACCAAGCGGCGCCGAGTCAGCCGGTGGAACCGTTTCCCCCACCCAGCGCGGTCGTCTGCCGCGAGGTCGGTTCGACGGTAGAACGTATGGAGCCCACCGACCGCACGGCCGGCTCACGGCCCGGCGTCTCGGAGGGCCCGGGCGTCCCGGCCGGCATGTCGAAGGACGAACGGAAGTCGTCACCTTTCGCCGCCGACCCGCCGTCGCTCGGCTTTTGCATGTGCAGCTCGCCATCGACATAGCCGCCCTCGTGGAGCATCAGCTTGACGGTCTCGATGGATCCGCTGACGCGACCGGTGGGCAGGATCTCCAGGCGCTGGCGGCAGACAAGATTGCCGGAGTACTGGCCGGCGATGACGACCTCGTCAGCGCTGACGTCGGCCGTGACCCGAGCCTTTTCATCGATGTGCACGTGGCTGTCGGACTCGATGCTGCCCTCTGCGGTGCCCAGGATGCGTATCCCGCGCGCGGTCCTGAGCTTGCCCTCGAAGTGATCCTCCGCCGCCAGCAAGCTCTCGTTGGAGGCCGGTGCTGGAGCCGGGGTGATGGGCACGGCGAGCGCTTCCCTGGTGCCGGGCGGCGTGATGGGTCGCACGAAGCGTTGATCGTCCGCGGGGCGATCGTTGGTGTTGCTGCTACGGCCGAACAAACGGCGCCTCCTTCCGAGCGGGTACAGCGCACCTGGCACGTGGTAGGGGAGCCTGGATTCGAACCAGGAACCAGCCGGATATAAGCCGACCGCTCTGACCGTTGAGCTACTCCCCCATGCCGCCACGATGCTACACCCACCGGTCACCCACTCGACCGAGCGCGGCCTGCGCTATCCGAAGAGCGGACGGACGATCTGGAAGATGACCACCAGCGTGAGATAGCAGACGGGCAGTGCCGCGAACAGTCCGAGCATGGCCGCCCAGCCTGAACGGCGGCGTTCGCCACGAGCGCCGGGCGGCAGCTCCACCCACAGATAGGTGAGCAGGCTGCCCACGAACACCACCACCGCCACGTACAGCGCGACCAGGGGCGTGCGCAGGTCACCGCCGGGCAACGACGCGCCGCGTGAGAGGGCCAGCTCATAGACGAGCAGCAGCGCGCCGCCGACCGACGCCACGGCCAGGTTGGCGGCGACCGCACGCAGCACCGGCGGGGGCGGGTTGCGCGCCTGGCGCCAGCGCACTTCCAGCC
>JACDBO010000324.1 GCA_013694885.1 Chloroflexia bacterium
CTGCCCAGGCGCTCGCCGCATTCGAGGAGGTCGACTCCGAAGCGGACGCCAAGCGCAACATCGTCCAGGCGATCGAGGCGGTCGCCAAGCGCCTCGGCAACACCCGCACGGTCTGCCGCAAGTGCTACATCCACCCCGCCGTGATCGACGCCTACCTGGATGGCCACGCCACAGCGACGGTCAAGCAGCGCGCCGAGCGGGAGCTGAGCGGCTCCCTCGGCGACCTTCCGCCGGAGGAAGCCGCCGTCCTGATGCTCCTCCACCATCGGCTCAAGAACGCGGAGTGAGGGGGGTGAACTCGCGCAGCGAGTGAAACCCATCTCCCCCATCATCCCCTTGAGGCGTGCAGCATCAGCGTCCAGGCGTGGAGGTTACGGAGGAGCTGGCGAGCCTGGTCGAGGGATGTCTGGTCGGTGAGTTCGCCGAGGGTGTTGAACTTGTCGGCGGCGAAGGTGACGTAGACCTCGGGTTCGGGCAGTGCCACCGCGCCGAGGTAGAGCAGGATCTGCCGCAGGTGGAGCTGGGCGCGCATCGTCCCGGAGCGACCGGCGGCGGCGCCCATAATCGCCGCGGGCATGCCACGCACCACCGAGCGGCCGGATGGGCGTGAGGCCCAGTCGAGGGCGTTCTTGAGCACACCGGAGATCGAATAGTTGTACTCAGGCGTCAGGATCAACAGGGCATCCGCCCGTGCTAGCGCGGTCTTGAGCTCCCGCACCGGCGGCGGGTCGCCTTGGCGTTCGACATCCTCGTCGTAGAACGGAAGGCGGTCGATCGGCACCTCGTAGATGCGCATCCCTTCGGGCTGGAGCAGCATCGCGGTCCGCAGTAACCCACGGTTGTACGACTGACGACGCAGACTCCCGACCAGCGCCGCCACCTCGACTCGCCCATTCGTCACGCAAGCCCCTCCCAGCCGGCGCGCATTAGCCAGCCATCCCACGCGCCGATCCACCGAACGCTCCCACGCACGCCGCGTACCAAAACCGGATCGCCAGCTACCAGACATCCGGGATCGAAATGGCGTGCCCACTGCGGTCGCGACGAGTGGTCATCCCCTTGTAAGCGGACAGCGCGGCATGAGAACGTGGGGTTTGGACGTGGACGGTCGGCAGAGTGTTTTTCAGCGTCGCACGGGAGGCTGTCTCGGTCGTCAGGAGGGAGCACAGGCCGGGCCGCATGTCACCGTGGAGCGAGATAAACCAGTGCCGATGGAGCGAGCGAAGGAGAGGATTCATGCCTCAGGACACCGAGCAGCGGCCGATCGTCAACATCTCCGGCGAGCATGTCGCCCTCGGTCCGGCGCGGCGTGATCTGGTGCCGGCGATGCAGCGCTGGATCAACGACTTCGCCACCCTGCGCACGATCGGCGCGGTCCTGCCCGGCCCCACCAGCCTAGAAGCTGAGGAGCGCTTCCACGCCTCGGTGACGGCGCCGAACGCCCCGCCCTTCTTCATCATCTACGAGCGGGCGACATGGCGCGCCATAGGCACCACCGCCTTCCACGACGTCGACCACCGCAACCGGACCGCCACCTTCGGCATTCTGATCGGCGAAACCGACGCCCGCGGCGAGGGCTATGGCACCGAGGCGACGCGCCTGATGCTCGACTACGCCTTCACCGCTCTCGGCCTGCACTCTGTCCTGCTGACCGTCGCCGAGCACAACCACGCCGGCCGCCGCGCCTACGCCAAAGCCGGCTTCCGCGAGTGCGGCCGCCGCCGCCAATGCCGCCTCCTCGCCGGCCGCCTCTACGACGACGTATATATGGACTGCCTCGCCACGGAGTTCATCAGCCCCGTCCTCGCCCGAATCCTGACCCCGGACCAGCCACATAGCGCAGGTGTTCCGTAACTCCGCTGGCGCGAATCGCGGAGGCTCAGCGGCGGTGCGGCGCCGCGCCAAAAAATCTAGTTTGGCACTCCGGTTGCTTCCTCTCCGACCGCGGACGCGGGCCGCGGCTTCAATGACGCCACCCATATCCCGACCGAACGCACCCATACGCTCATACTCTTTGGTGCGGGTTGATTCATCAGAATGACATGGTGCGACCTGGACGAACGCTCACGAAGGCAGCGGTCTCGCTCGACACCGGCCTGGAATTGTCGGCGGCGCAACTCGATGACCCTGATCTCCTGGCTGGCAAGTACTGGATGCATCGACGTACCCTCCTGGCTCTGCGTCGTCCCGGACAACTCCGGGTTCGTGCCACGATTCTGCGCCTCTTGAGGAGGGCGAACCACTAAGATATTCCACGCATCTCCCACGCATATCCCACGCATTGGGTGAGGCGGTTGGGAGCGAATGGCGCTGTGCTACGATGCGATCACGGCTGTGGGTCCAGAATGTCGATGGCGAGTCGTGAGGTGCCCCGGATGACCACCGTTTCCCCGGCGCGATTCGGTCAGCAATTGCGCCGACTCTGACTGGTGGCCGGGCTGAGCCAGGAGGAACTCGCCGAACGAGCCGGACTCAGCGCCCGTGGGGTCAGCGACCTTGAGCGCGGGTTGCGCGCCTCCCCCCGCCCCGAAACCGTACGGCTCCTGGTCGGGGCCCTGGCCCTCGGGGCCGATGACCGCGCCTCTCTGATCGCTGCCGCCCACCCGGAGCTGGCTCACGCGGCCGTCTCCTCCACCGCTGTTCCCGAAACGGCGCGTCCGGCGCCGACAGTGATCAAACGCCGCTCGTCGCCGGTGCCGCCCACCCGGCTGGTCGGTCGCGACGCGGATACTGCCCGGCTCCGCGCACTGCTGCGGCACGAGGATGTCCGCCTCGTCACGCTTACCGGCCCCGGCGGGGTCGGCAAGACGCAGCTGGCGCTCGCCGCCGCCGCTGAACTGGCCACCGACGCGCGGTTTGCCGACGGCATCGCGCTGGTCGAGCTCGCCCCGGTTCGCGATTCGGCATTGGTCGCCTCGGCGGTCGCGGCTGCCCTCGGCATCAAGGAGAGCGGCGGACGGCCGTTGACCGACTCGCTCCGGGAGGCCCTTGGGCAACGTCGGCTCC
>JACDBO010000334.1 GCA_013694885.1 Chloroflexia bacterium
CCCTTTGGTGTACGTACACTGTACCGCATGAGACCGCGCAGCGAAAAGGTCCGATTGGTTCCCCATTCGGTATCCTTCTGGTCCCTGACCACGTCCCGCTTCACTCTACGATACCATGCGCCTATCCGTCCGTTCACCCCGCCCCGGCACCAGTGCCGAGCTGCCAATGCGGTAGCGACCGGCAGCCCCGGCTGCTACAGTGGGGCGAATCTCTCGCCGCGGCACTCGGTCTTCGACATTACCCCGGTGACTTTCGCGCCATGACGATCCTCATCCAGGCCTCCAACATCCGGCACGCCCACGGCGGCAACCAGATTTTCGAGGAGACGAGCTTCGAGATCCGGCGCGGCGAGCGCATCGCGCTCATCGGCGCCAACGGCGCCGGCAAGAGCACCCTGCTCAGGATCGCCGCCCGTCTGCTCAAACCCGACGCCGGGACGGTCACCCACACCCGTGGGCTCACCGTCGGCTACCTCAGCCAACAGTCGTCGCTCGATCCCGACACCACCGTCCGCGACGTGGTCATGGCCGCTGGTGGCGACCCGGCCGCCCTCGAATCACAATTGCGGGCGCTCGAACTGCGCATGGCGGAGCCGCTCGACGACGACGCCCTGACCGCCGTGATGGATGCCTACACTGCCACCCTGACCCGGCTGGAGACCGGAGGCGGCGCGTCGGCGGTTCCCGAGGAGGCTCAGGGCGCGCGCATCCTCGCCAGCCTCGGGTTTCCCGAGCGGCACTGGGATCTCCCGGTGAAGCAGCTCAGCGGCGGCGAGAAGAAGCTGGTCGGGTTGGCCCAACTCCTCGTCGCCGCACCCGATGTGCTGCTGCTCGACGAGCCGGACAACCACCTCGACCTCGCCGCCAAAGCCTGGCTCGAAACGCGCATCGCCGCCTACCGTGGGGCCGTGGTGCTGGTGACCCACGACCGCTACTTCATGGACCGCGCGGCTAACGAGATCTTCGAGCTCGAAGACGGTCACATCACCATCTTTCCCGCCAACTACAGCGCCTACCTGGAAACCAGGCAGACGCGGCTGGAGCGCGCGGCGCAACTGCGCGATCTCCAAGAGCGAGAACTCAAGAAACTCAAGGCCAGCGCCGAGCAACTGACCCAATGGGCGCGCCAGAACCCGAAGTTCGCGCCCCGCGCCGAGAACCAGCGCCGCAAGTTGGCCGAGGAGCGCGCCCGGTTGGACGCCGCCCCACCGCCAGTCCTGAACCGCCGTCGGATCGCGGTCGAGTTCGCCGCCGAGCGCGGCTCCACCATCGTCCTCGACGCGCACGCACTCACGAAGTCGTTTGGCGAGCGCGCGCTGCTGCGTCCGTTCGACCTGACGATCCGCCACGGCGAGGTCGTCGGCCTCGTCGGCCGCATCGGCGCCGGCAAGAGCACGCTATTCAAGATGATCCTCGGGCAGGAGCCGCCCAGCAGCGGCACGCTTCGCCTTGGCCCTTCGATCCGCGTCGGCTATTACGCGCAGGAGCAGGAAACGCTCGACCCTGCTCTCACGCCCCTGGAACTCGTTCGCCAGCAGAAACCGCTGACCGAGCAGCAGGCGCTCTCCTTCCTCAACACCCTGCTCTTCGACCGCGACGACGCCCTCAACCGCGTCGGCAACCTGAGCGGCGGCGAGCAAGCACGCCTGCAAGTCGGCGCTCTGATTTTGGGCGGCGCCAACTTCCTGCTGCTCGACGAACTGACCAACAACCTCGACATCCCCTCTATCGAGGTCCTGGAAGCCGCCCTGCTCGACTTCAACGGCGCAATCCTGGCGATCTCCCATGACCGCTATTTCCTCGACAAGCTCTGCACCCGTACCGTCGAGATCGACGCCGGCATCGTCCGCGACTACCCCGGCGGCTTCAGCTCCTGGCAAACCAATCGCGGCCTTGGCACCTTCCTCACCATCGACGACACCCCGAGGCCGTCCGCCACGAACCGCGCCACGCGCGGACTCCGGACGGTTCCCTAGCGTCACTGTAGTCGCTATCAACTAGTGAAGTTATGCGGGTAAAAGGTCTGGCATTCGATGCGCGGGGTGCGTTGCCTGAATGACTCACGCAACGCCTTCGGACAGTCGCTAGACTGTCATTCCGAGCGCAGCGCGAGGAATCTCTCGTTCAACTAATACGGAATTCGGGTAATCAGTAGTGGAATGTCCTTACCGCGGCGATGCGACGGCTTCGCCGTCGAGCGCTTCGCGCGGGGATTCGTCGGCTGCGGCCTCAGAATGACGGCACGGAGTGTTCCATCACTGTTCAACCGAAGTCCGTATCAGACCAGTCGCCCTTCAACGAGAGATGCCTCGCTGATAACTATCACTGATAACT
>JACDBO010000337.1 GCA_013694885.1 Chloroflexia bacterium
GTGCGCACGGCCGTGGAGGAGCTGTCGTGCTACCTAATCGGCAAGGACCCGTTCCGGATCGAGGACCACTTCCAGGTGCTCTACCGCGGCGGGTTCTATCGCGGCGGTCCCGTCCTCACCAGCGCTATCTCTGGCATCGAGCAGGCATTGTGGGACATCAAGGGCCGGGCACTGGGCGTGCCCATCTATGAACTCCTCGGGGGCGCCGCCCGCGATCGGGTGCGCGTCTACAGCTGGGTCGGTGGCGACCGACCGGATCAGATCGCCGCGGCCGTTCGGTCGCGCCTGGCGGAAGGCTACTCAGCGGTCAAGATGAACGCGATCGCCGAGACGCATTACATCGATTCCCACCGGAAGATCGAGGAGGCGGTGGCGCGGCTGGCCGTGGCCCGGGAAGCGGGCGGGGCCGAGCTCGGTATCGCCATCGACTTCCATGGCCGCGTCCACAAGGGCATGGCCAAAAGTCTCGTCCATGAGCTCGACCCGTACCACCCGCTGTTCATCGAGGAGCCGGTGCTGCCCGAGCACCGCGAGGCGCTTCGCGAGGTCGCGCGCCACACCACCGTCCCAATCGCCCTTGGCGAGCGCCTTTACACCCGGTGGGGGTTCAAGAACGTCCTCCTTGACGGCTACGTGGACATCGTGCAGCCCGATGTCTCGCACGCCGGCGGCATCCTCGAGACGCGCAAGATCGCGGCAATGGCCGAGGCGTTCGATGTTGCGGTCGCACCACACTGCCCGCTGGGTCCGATCTCGCTCGCCGCCTCCCTCCAGCTCGATGCCTGCACGCCCAACGTGTTCATCCAGGAGCAGAGCCTCGGCATCCACTACCACCAGGGCCACAACCACGACCTCCTCGACTACCTGGTGGATCCCGCCGTGTTCGCCCCCGCGGACGGCTACCTGTCCGTTCTCACGGGACCCGGACTCGGAATCGAGATTGATGAGGAGCGCGTCCGGCAGGCGGCGCGGATCGGGCACGACTGGAAGAGCCCGGTCTGGCGCAACGACGACGGCACCGTCGCCGAGCGGTAGATGGAGACTGGTGGGCACGGTCGATTCATGAAGCGCTTCCGGACGGCCGAAATGCCGTCATTCTGACCGAAGGGAAGAATCCCCGCGCGAAGCGCTCGCCACCTTCGGTGGCGCTCCCAGCAGAGGATGAGTGGCTTCGTCTAGCAGTCGGGTTGCCGTGACAAAGGCGCTGACGCGCTGCGCTTCGCGCGGGGATTCTTCGGCTGCGGCCTCAAAATGACGGGCTGCGGCGGTCCAGCGATGTCGTGTGAATAGGCCGGTCCTAACGGCACACGATCGGTTGAGGGAGGGAGCAGAAACATGTTGTTCGGGGCGTCGTACTACCACGAGTACCAACCGTACGAGCGGCTGGACGAGGATGTCCGGATGATGCGGGAGGCCGCCTTCTCGTACATGCGGGTCGGGGACTCGATCTGGGCGCGGTGCGAGCCGGCCGAGGGGCAGTTCGACATCGACTGGATGGCGCCGGTGCTCGATGCGCTCCACGGTGCGGACATCAAGGTCATCTTCGCGACGCCGACCTACGCTATCCCGCCGTGGCTGTATCGCTCCCATCCGGAGATCATGACGCGGCGCGCCGATGACCAGCACACGCGGTACGGCGGTCGGCAAAATATGGATTTCACGCATCCGGCCTACCTGTATTACGCCGAGCGGATCACACGATTGCTGCTCGATCGGTACGCGCCGCACCCGTCCGTCGTCGGCTTCCAGATCGACAACGAGACCGGCACGGGAATGTCGCACAATGCCAACGTCGTGCAGCGCTTCGTCGAGTCGCTCAAGGCGAAAAACGGCACCGTCGAGCGGCTCAACGATGTTTGGGGATTGAACTACTGGTCGCACCGCCTCGGGTGCTGGGAGGACCTCTGGGCGCCTGGGCTCGCCGGCAACCTGAACCCTGGCTACGACCTGGAGTGGCGGCGCTTCCAGGCGTTGCTGACCACCGAGTTCCTCGCCTGGCAGACCCGCATCGTCAAGGAGTACGCGCGGCCGGATCAGTTCGTCACGCAGGATGTGGTTGGCGGCCACGGCCGGGGCGACAGCGACATGTACGACATCGCGCAGGTCGTCGACGTGCTCGCGATGAACTCCCAGCACGCAACCCAGGACGGTCTGACGCTGCCCGCCGACGATGCCTCGATCCCGCGCCTGCCGCACTGGACGGAGGTCGGCGTCTGGGCGTTGTCCTTCAAGTCGGATATGGCGTGGGGGACACGGGAGGCGAACTTCCTGGTGACGGAGACGAACCCGATCAGCGTCGGCGGCTCATCGTGGACCTTCCCCGCCTACGACGGGCAGTGGCGGCTTGCCGCCTACACCTATATTTCTCGCGGCGCCAACCTGATCGCGTATTGGCACTGGCACTCGCTCCACTACGGCCACGAGATCTACTCCCACGGCATCCTCAACCACGACTTCGGGCCGAACCGGTGCTACCGCGAGCTCAGCCGCATCGGCCACGAATTGCAACGGCACGACGCGATCCTCACCGACCTGACGCCGGACGCCGATGTCGCCTTTCTCTACTCGCAAGACAGCAAGTACGCCCTGGAGAACCAACCCTGCCTGCTGGAGCCGGGCAACGCGCGGCCGGACGCGCGGTCCTACCAGCGGATCTTCAATGCCTTCTTCCGGGCGTTCTTCGCCGCCCGCGCCCAGGCGGCCGTCGTCTTCCCCACGCAGGAGCTCGAGTCGTTCCCGGTGCTGGTCGCGCCCGCCCTCTATGCCGCCGACGACGCGCTGCTGGCGCGGTTGGTGCGGTACGCCGAGGGGGGCGGACACCTCGTCCTCTCCTTCCGCGGCGGCTACGGCGACGAGTTCGCCCGCGCCCGGTGGGAG
>JACDBO010000349.1 GCA_013694885.1 Chloroflexia bacterium
GTGCCGGAGAGTGCGGTCGCCATATCGACGTACTTCTCGGTCTCGACCTCTAGCTCCTCGCCGAGCGCACCGAGCACGGCCCGCACCTGGCCGCGCTGCGCGTCGTCCACATCATCGGTCGCGCACCAGACGCTCATACCGGCTCCGATCTGGGCGGGGATGTTCGGCATCACGCGGACGATCACGTCGTGGCCGATCCCGCGCCGGAGGCTGTCCAGACTGGCGCCCGCGATGATCGAGAGCGCGACCTGACGCGGTTCAAGGCGGCCGTGCAGCTGCTTCATCACCGCGGTCAGCGCCTGCGGTTTGATCGTCAGCAGCACGAAGTCGGCGCCGGCCGCCGCTTCGCGGTTGCCTTCGACGGTGGCGATGCCGAAGCGCTCTTCCAGCCGGGCCCGGCGGTCCGCGCGGGGATGACTGGCGACGATCCGCTCCGGCGGGAGCATCTCCTTCGCCAGCAGCCCGGCAATAATCGACTCGGCCATCACGCCGGCGCCGACGAAGGCGAGGCGAGACCCCGCCAGGTCCGAGCGATTCACCGAGTCGTTGCCTGCTGCGCCGGACGCGACCACGCGAGTTCGACCTCCTCTGTCTTCCGGTTATCTTCACCGACATTGTATCGAGTCGGCAGAGATCCAACCCAGCCAGGCGCCGGCAGCACCATCACCAGCGTAAAAACCGCGACGCCTATCGGCGGTTGCGCGCCGACGGGGTGTTGACACCCGCGACACCACCGCGTACGATCGCCTAGAACAGAAGTTCTTCTGCCCCGCGAAACGGGAGTTCAATGATGACGTTCGCTGACGGAAAGATTTGCTATCTTGAGATTCCCACATCCGATTTTCAGGCATCGGCGGCGTTCTACCGGCAAGCATTTAGCTGGCGGATCAGACGGAATGGCGAGGGCGCGACGGCCTTCGACGACACCGTCGGCGGAGTGAGCGGCATGTGGGTGACTGGCCGGCAGCCCAGTTCCAATCCGGGACTGGTGGTTCACATCATGGTCGCCGACATCGAGGCGGCTGTTGATGCGGTGACCGGCGCGGGCGGGGCGATCGCTCAACCGTTCGACCCGGATGCCGGCGAGAAGTACGCACTGTTCCGCGATCCGGCGGGCAACGTGCTCGGAATCTATCAGGAAAACAGCCTGACAGCGGCCAACAGACGGGAGTCCCCAGATGGCTGACGAAGGCGATGTGCGGCGCATAGCGCTCTCGTTGCCTGAAGTCACCGAAGACGAGGACAGCCTGCACTTTCGCGTTGCGGGCAAAGGGTTCGCCTGGTCGTACAAGGAACGGATCGAGGGGCAGCGCAGCCGTGTCGAGCGCCGGGAAGTGCTCGCGGTGCGTGTCAGCAACGATGGCGAAAAGCAGCACCTCCTCGCCGCGGAACCCGATACCTTCTTCACCACCGCGCATTACGACGGATTCCCCGCTGTCCTGATCCGCCTGCCCGTTATCACTCTCGATGAGCTCGGCGAACTCTTGACCGACGCCTGGCGCATCCAGGCTCCACGCCGCTCCGTGCACGCGTACGACGTGGACCGCTCGTCCTGATCGCGGCGGCGCATTTCAGGTTCTGCTGGTTTCGGAAGCGCCATCATCCGGCGTACAAACCCTGGCCGGAACCACCCCTCATTCGGTCCTGTCCGCCAACCGGCGTGACGGGTTGTTCATCCGTCCCATTTGGCCCGATTCTCCCTGGCCGTGTGGTCGTGGACGTGGTCTGGCGCGCCCTGTGCGAGCTCAGTGTCATGACGTCGCGGCATCAACGCGTGGCAAGAGCGAAAGAGAGCCTGACCGTGCCAAACCATCTGGCGAATGAGACGAGCCCGTATCTGCTCCAGCACAAGGACAATCCTGTTGAGTGGTACCCGTGGGGCGAGGAGGCGCTCGCCCGCGCCCAACGGGAGGACAAGCCGCTGCTGGTCAGCATCGGCTATGCCTCCTGTCACTGGTGCCACGTCATGGCCCACGAGTCGTTCGAGGACGAGCGGACCGCCGCACTAATGAACGAGCGCTTCGTCAACGTCAAAGTCGACCGCGAGGAGCGGCCCGATATCGACGGGATCTACATGTCGGCCGTGCAGGCGATGACCGGTCAGGGCGGCTGGCCGCTCAACGTCTTCCTCACCCCGGAGGGGGTGCCGTTCGTCGGCGGCACCTACTGGCCACCGTCGGAGCGGATGGGGATGCCGGGGTTTGCGACCGTGCTCGACGCGGTCGCCGATGCCTGGCGCGACCGCCGCGAGGCGATCACCCAGAACGCCGACACCCTGCGCGACTACCTCACCCGCGCGACATCGGCGACACCGGAGCCGGGCGCGCTGAACGAGGGGAGCCTCGACGAGGCATTCCAGGGTCTCCAACGGGCCTTTGACGACGAACACGGCGGATTCGGCGGCGCGCCTAAGTTTCCGCAGCCGGCCGTGCTCGGCTTTCTGCTCCGCGTGTGGCGACGAACCGGGAACGCCGAGGCGGCAGCGATGGTTCGCCACACCCTCGACCAGATGGCCGCCGGCGGCATCTACGACCACCTCGGCGGCGGTTTCGCTCGCTACGCTGTCGACGCCGCCTGGCTCGTACCCCATTTCGAGAAGATGCTCTACGACAACGCCCAGCTCGTCCGCGTTTACGTCGATGCCTGGCGCGCCTTCGGCGACGAGCGCTACCGCGCGGTCGCCGAGGAGACCTGCGCCTATGTGCTGCGCGAGATGACCGGGCCGGACGGTGGCTTCTACTCCGCGCAGGACGCCGACAGCGAGGGGGAGGAGGGCAAGTTCTACGTCTGGACACCGGAAGAGATCGACGCCGCACTCCCGCCGGATGGGGCCGATCTCGTCAAGCTCCATTTCGGGGTGACGGCTGCCGGAAACTTCGAGGGGAAGACCATCCTCTCCCGCGTCCGCGACGTGGAGGAGCTGAGCGACGCGACGGGGTTGTCCGGCGAGGAGATCGAGTCTGCTCTCACGAGAGCGCAAGAGCGCCTCTTGGCCGTGCGGAAGGAACGAGTGCCGCCCGGTACCGACGACAAGGTGCTGACGAGCTGGAACGGGCTGATGATCGGGGCGTTAGCCGAGGCCGGTCGGGCGTTCGACCGTGCCGACCTCATCGCCGCGGCCGCACGCAATGCGACCTTCCTGCTGACGACGCTGCGACCGGACGGTCGCCTGCTCCGCTCGTACCGCGCGGGCGTCGCCAAGATCCCGGCATTCCTGGAAGACTACGCCTTTCTCGCCGACGGCCTGCTGGCGCTCTACCGGGCCACGCTGGAGACGCGCTGGCTCGACGAGGCCAGGGCACTTGTGGGCGAGATCACGGCACGCTTCGGCCACGAGACGGCCGGCTTCTACGACACCGCCGCTGACCACGAACGGCTGGTGGCCCGCCCACGCGACCTTCAGGACGGCGCAACCCCGGCCGGCAACTCCGTCGCCGCCGAGGTTCTGCTCACCTTCGCCGCGCTGACCGAGGACGACGCCCTGGCGGCACGCGCCGAGGCGGTGCTGGCCACATTGGCCGAACCGATGCGCGAGCAGCCGCTCGGTTTCGGCCGTTTTCTCAGCGTGCTCGATGACTGGCTCGGCCCGCGCCGCGAGCTCGTGCTCGCCGGTGCGGCAAACGACCCGTCACTGCGCGCGCTGGCGACCGCCGCCGGTCATCATTTCGACCCGGCGCTGATCCTGGCCCGTGCCGTCCCGGATGAGCCGGAGCTGAGCGAGCGGTATGCCCTGCTGGCCGACCGCCCACTGGTCCACGGCACGGCGGCTGCCTATCTCTGCGAGCAGCGGACCTGCTTGCCACCGGTCACGACCGCCGCCGAGCTCGCGGCGCTACTC